>JBQCFV010000674.1:0-2179 GCA_051958695.1 Chitinophaga sp.
CAGAAGCGGTCTTCCCCGCCAAAGGCGTTGATATGCGGCTGCAGTTTTTTTTCTGCGATAAGAGAATGGTTGATCCAGCCAAGGCTTCTCCCTTCGTCGCCGTCCGCCGTGCTGGTCATTACGCGGCCCTGCCATGCTGGCGCCAGCGCAACGGCCGATTTGCTGGTGCTGTCTTCCAGTACGATGGTTTCGGTGTATTCCCGGAGGAATGCCACGTCCGCTCCGAAGTTTTCCGGTCTTGATATGGTTTGTTGCGGCGGTGTGGCGGGCTGCTGACGGGCCTGTTGTTTTCGCGGGCCGCAGGCAGCCAGGCACAAGGTGCCGTAGAGCACGTATTTTTTCATGCGATAGCGGTGGATGGTCGTTAATGCATTGCAATGATAAAGTTTAAATTTAACAACATTGACGGGCCCGGTATTGTGCCGTGCAAATATTTTTTGTGGAAATGGAAATATTATTTGCTGATTTCAAACTGTTTCCTATTTTTGCAATCCCAAAACGGGAAGCGCGGAAGTAGCTCATTTGGTAGAGCACGACCTTGCCAAGGTCGGGGTGGCCGGTTCGAGCCCGGTCTTCCGCTCAAAAAACAAAAAGCCTGGTTGAATGACCGGGCTTTTTTTATGGGCGCATTCCCGGAAAAATTTGCGCACAAAAAAAGCCGCGCAATGCGCAGCTTTCTTCAATATCCTTACTGAATTATTTGTATTTAGGATCGTACAGGGAACTTTCCGGAACGGATACTTTTGGTTTTTTGTAACGATGCCCGAAGAGCGCATAACTGCCTCCTACGATCAAGGCTATTGCGCAGGCAAGTTGCAAATAAAACAGAAAGCGGGAGGAAGATACCCAGTCGCGGGTAAAATCATTCGTGTTTTCAACTGTATGCTGGTCCATATCGATTTTTTTCGCACTGCAAACTTACAAAGTAAATTTTCAAAGTCCAAATCGCTTTTATTTCTTCTTCGGATGCCACAACGTGGAGAAAGTGCGTTTATTCAGGAAATAATAACGCCAGATCATGATCCCGTGAAACACGCCTTTGAGGTCGAACAGCCGCTTTCGCGGGAGCGTATTCCCCGTATTTTTTTCTTCGGTCCTGCGCCAGCGGTAATAATCGCGGTACGCCCGGAAAATGGCCGCCATGTCTTTCGGTTTGCCCGAAACCAGGCTTTTCACCGCCGCCATAAAGTCCAGCACATGCCGTTGCGTGAGAATGATCCATTGCTCGCCAAAGTGCAGGTTTTTGTACAGCATGATCAGGTTGTTGCGGAAGTTGAGGTACAGCTTACGGGGATTGCCCTGCGGCAGGCTGCCGCCGCCCACATGGTACACAACGGCCGAAGGGCAGCAGCATATCCGGTAACCGGCCCGCTGCAACCGCCAGCATAGGTCCACTTCTTCCATATGCGCAAAAAAGTAAGGATCGAAACCGCCCACTTCCCAAAATGCGGCGGAGCGGATAAAAAGCGCCGCGCCCGTGGCCCAGAAAATGTCCTGCGGGTTGTCGTATTGCCCTTTGTCTTCCTCGGTGGTGTAGAGGATGCGGCCCCGGCAGAAAGTATAGCCGAGAATGTCCATCCAGCCGCCGGCAGCGCCCGCGTATTCGAAGCTGTTGCGGTCGTGGTAAGCCCGCAGCTTGGGCTGGCAGGCCGCGATACGCTCGTCCGCCTGCATTTGCGCCACTACCGGGGCGATCCAGCCGGGCTCCACCTCCACGTCCTGGTTGAGCAGCACGTAAATATCCGCCTCCACATGCCGGAGGGCTTCGTTATAACCGCCTGCAAAACCGCTGTTGGTGGGGTTCCGGATGATCTTTACCTGGGGGAAGGCCGATTCCACGAAAGCAACGCTGTCGTCTGAAGATGCATTGTCCGCCACGTAAATTTCCAGGTTGCCGTATTCAGAAGCGCATACGGAAGGTAAAAACCGTTCGAGAAAGGCTTTTCCGTTCCAATTGAGGATCACTACCGCTACCGATGGCAATACTGTCAAAAGTGTTCCGTTTATACCGTGACGTAATAATTTTAGCGTTGCAAATATGCGACAAAGCCTCCAAATATTACTAAATTAGTTCATTGTACCGATTACGGTTTATAAACTTACAGATGTTCAAACAGTACATTGGCTGGAAATTCACCCTGGTAGCGGTTGCGGTAGTCATTATCGTCACCACGATCTG
>JBQCFV010000675.1:0-2076 GCA_051958695.1 Chitinophaga sp.
GCTTCGTAAGCTCCTGTATTTTTTTCCTGTCGCCTACCACCCAAACGATATCGTCCCATTCAAAAACGGTATGGGAATCGGGGTTTAGCATGCGCGCATCGGCCCGTTCGATGCCTATTACCAGTCCCTGGGTCCGTTCGCGGATGCCTGACGCACGGATGCTTAATCCTTTCAGTTGGGTATACTCGTCCACCACGATCTTTTGCAGCGTGATGTCGCTGAGCGGCGTCCCGTTCTCCACGGGTTCGGATGCGTCGAATACGGGCTTGAATACCTGCATCTGTTCGTCCGTCGCGATGATGCCGACGTGATCGAGGGGGAACAGTTTTTCGTCCCGTTTAGGGGTATGTATGAGCTTTTCGCCGCGTTTTATATATGCGATGTTGATGCCGTATTGTTCGCGCCAGCTGAGCTCTAGCAGCGTTTTGCCCGCATATTCGGCCTGCTGGTTCACCACGAGGTCTACGATGTGCGCAGACCAGGGCACCAGGCTCGACTGCAGCTCTACATTTTTCTCAAACACTTCGTTGGAAACGGAACCTTCGCCCGCGGCAGCCAGCTCGCGCGCGTTGAGGTTCGACAGGAAGCGGCCTTCTATGCGCTGGTAGAACTGCTGGATCTTTTTGGAGAATAAAAAATATAACAGGATGATGACCGGTACGGCGATAAGGATGCCGATGTTGGCCGACAACAAATTGCTTACCCAGAACCATATGATTGCCACGCCTACGGCCAGCCGGATTATTTCAAGCACCAGCAGCGGGCCGCGGTTATATTTGGTATCCAGCCAAAGCTCCTTGTACGCCATGGTATCTGGTTTCTTCAGCCTAAAGTCCACTATATAGGCGAAGCGGACGCTAGTGAGATCACCAGGCATATCACGCCGGCCACCATATCGTTTTCAATAGACCGCTCCAGGAAAGGCAGCAGGAAATTCAACGAAACCAGGAAAAGCGCGAGCATCACGATGCCGTTGATCAGCACGATCTTGCCGTAAGATTTCAGCACCGCGCTGATATTGCTTTCAGCCTGTATCTTCTGCGTGCTGCTCGAGTACCTGTTCAGTCTGGCGACCCATCCCTCCGGCAGTACTTTCAGGATATAATGGTACAACCTGTCCGAGCCTTTTATCATGTACGGGGTCGTGAACGTGGTAATGGCCGAGGCGCCTACCGCCACGGGGAAAAGGAAGTTGCTGATCACGCCGAGGCTCAGGCCGAGCGTAGCCACGATAAACGCGAACTCGCCGATCTGCGCCATGCTCATCCCCACCTGCACGGACTGCTTCAGCGGCTGCCCGGACAGCAGGGCGCCGAGCGTGGTGCTGAAGAATTTCCCGAACAGCGTGAGCAGCGTCACCCAAAGCACCGGCCATTTGTATTCCATGATCGCCTGGGGATCTATGAGCATGCCCACCGATACGAAGAACACCGCGCCAAAAAGATCTTTCACCGGTTTGATGATATGCTCCACCTTTTCGGCGGAAGTGGTTTCCGCAATGATCGAGCCCATGATGAACGCTCCCAGCTCGGCGGAAAACCCGACCTGCGTGGCGAGTATCACCATACCGAGACAAAGCCCGATAGACAATATCAGCAAGGTTTCTTCGTCGATCAGGTTCTTTGCTTTTTTCAGGAAGGTGGGAAGCAGGAAGATGCCGGTGATAAACCACAACGCCAGGAAGAATAGCAGCTTCAGAACGGTCTGCAGCAGCTCGAGCCCCGGGAATTGCTGGCTGACCGCCATGGTGGACAGCAGCACCATCAGCAGGATCACAACAATATCTTCCACCACGAGCACGCCAAAAACGATCCGCGCGAACTGTTTGGTCTTGACGCCCAGCTCGTCGAATGCCCTGATGATGATCGTTGTGGACGAGCTTGCCAGCATGCCGCCAAGAAAAATGCTGTCCATATCCGACCATCCCATCCATTTACCGACGGCGTAGCCGCTCAGCGTAATAAAGATGATCTCTACAAATGCCGTGATGGAAGCGGAGCCGCCCACGCGCATCAGTTTTTTAAAGCTGAACTCCAGGCCGAGGCTGAACAGGAGAAAGATCACACCGATCTCTGC
>JBQCFV010000676.1:0-10379 GCA_051958695.1 Chitinophaga sp.
TCACGTCCCGCATGCGCAGGGTTGGCGATGTAGGGGTCAATAAAAAACTGTCCCGATACCGGCTGCATCATCATCGACGATTTGTTTGCCATTTGCGCGGCGGCGGGTGCTGCTGCCAGGAGGCATGCCCACATGATATATCTTTTTACTGCCTGCATGTTATTATCGTTTTTCTCTGATCAATGTTATGTACCCTTTTACGGTCTTCTTCCCGTTATCGATTTCCAGGACGTAGAGGTAAGCGCCTTCGGCCAGCGGTCTGCCCGAAACGGTGCCGTCCCATTCGTTGGCATAGTTGCGTTTCTCGTATACGAGCCGGCCGGTGCGGTCAAAGATGCGAAGCACGTTGGCCGGGTAGCTGTTAATGTTGCGCACCACCCAGCGGTCATTGATGCCGTCGCCGTTTGGCGTGATCACGTTGGTGGCGTCCACTTTATAATCCGCCGTAACCGTTATGCTGATCTCGGCCTGCGTCATGCATCCCCATGGATTGTAGCCTGCTACGCGGTAGGTATGGTCGGCCGGTGGGCGAACGGCGAGATCCGGCGTGTTCATACCATTTACGACGCCTTCTGCGGGTTCCCATATGTAATGAGTGCCGCCGGTTGCCTTGAGCAGAACGGTTTCACCGAGTGAGACCTGGCCGTTGCCGTTTGTTGTAATAACGATTGCAGGGTTTTGCTGCATTACCTGTATCGGGTTACCAGCGGCGTTGCCGTTGCCTGCCTGATCGATCGCAACGTTTGTATTCACGCTCACGTCAGTAGCACATTCGGTAGGAGTGAGGGATATCCTGTATTCGGCGGCGCTTACGGCGGTGAAGGCGTTCAGCGTGCTGCGCGGGTGTGTTACATCGGCGGCGGTGAAGCCGGTTACCGGTTCGGAGAAGGTGAAGGTCACTTCAAATACGCCGGTAGCGGCATCAGGCGCGGTGGCAATGGCCGTAACGGCCGGTTGCACACGGTCGATGCTGATGTTGACCGCCGCGCTTTCAGGACTGGCGTTGGGCTGCGCATTGGTAGCGGTGGCGGTAAGCATGTGCGCGCCGTCCGCAAGGTCTGCCGCTGGTGTGAAGCTCCATGCGCCGGCTGCGTCGGCCGTTGCGGTGCCAAGTGAGTTATTGTCCATGTAAACGGTGATGGTCGCGTCCGCTTCGGAAGTGCCGCTGATCGTTGGGCGCGGATGGTTGGTCACCGTATTGTTCACCGGCGCAACGATCACGGGTGCGGGCGGTATGATGTTTACCTGCTGGGTGTATTGCGCGGCGGCAGTGCAACCGAACTGGTCGGTGCCGGTTACGGTATAGGTCGTGTTCACCGTCGGCTCGATGGTAAGCGTTGCCGTAGCCTGGCCGCTGACGATGCCGCTGGCATTCGCCCATTGGTATGAAACGGCGCCGGATGCGGTCAGTATTACGGTTTCCTCTTCTTCTACGATAGCGGGTTTGTCGGAAGTGATCGTTACTGCCGGGGCTTGCTGCGTTACGCTGCCGGTGTTGGAAGCGGAACTGGTATTGCCGGCGGCATCGGCAGCCGTGCCGGCAGCGGTCTGTAAGGTGCTGGTGCAGGCCGTTGGCGTGATGGTAGCGGTGTATACGCTGGTGCTTACGGTAGCGAACGCCGTAACGGAGCCGCCGCTCGCGGTAATGTCGCCGATAGTGAAACCCGTTACCGGTTCAGAGAATGTGAAGGTGCCCGTGTATTCACCGGTGGCTGCATCGGCCGCGGATACGGTGAGTGTTACGGCCGGCGGCGTAATGTCGATCGTGAAGTTTACGGCGGCGCTATGCACGCTGGCCGTTCCAAGCGGGGTAGAGGCCGTTGCGGTGGCTGCGTAAGCGCCTTCCGCGAGGTCGTTGGCGGGAGTGAAGCTCCAGTCGCCTGTACCGTTCACCGGAACAGTGTCTGCCGCGATACCGTTCAGGTATACGGTGACGGTGCTGCCTGCATCGGCGGTACCGCTGATCGTGGGACGCATATTAGAAGTGATGGTACTTTCTGCCGGTGTGGTGATCACTGGTACGGCGGGCGCTACGTCAACTTCCTGCAGGTACGTAGCGATGGCCGTGCAGCCGAACTGGCTGATACCCGTAACGGTGTAAGTGGTGGTCATTGCCGGCTGTATGGTCAGCTGCGCGGAAGTCAGGCTGCCGGTGGCGCCGGGCGCGCTGGCCCATTGGTAAGTGGCGGCGCCGGATGCCTGCAGCGTTACTGTTTCGTTAGCGATCACTTTCAGGGGTTTGTTGGAAGTAATGGTCACAAACGGATTGGGCAGTGTTGTGCTGCTGGTGTTCGATGCCGTATTGGTATTGCCTGCAATGTCGGCCGCCATGCCCGCAGTCACCTGCAAAGCGACGGTACAGGTCACGGGAGTGATTTCAGCGGTATACTCCGTAGCGCTTACAGTAGTGAATGTGCCTAAAGTTCCGCCGTTCACGGTAATGTCGCCGGCGGTGAAGCCGGTTACGGGTTCGGTGAAAATAAAGGTAGCGGTGAATATGCCCGTGGTGGCATCGGGTGCGGTGGCGCTGATGGTCACGCCCGGCAATACGTTATCGATGGTAAAGTTTATCGCCGTGCTTTGCGGGCCGGTGGTCCCGAGCGGCGTGGTGGCCGTTGCAGAGGCGGTATGAGCGCCGGGTGTAAGCGCCGGAGCGGTAAAGCTCCAGTTGCCCGTGCCATCTGCCGGGGTGGTGCCTTGCGCTGAGCCGTCAATATAAACAGTGATCGTAGTGCCTGCCTCCGCAGTACCGCTGATCACGGGGCTGAGTGTAGAGATAGTGGAGCCGTTCACCGGAGCGGCAATTACCGGTGCAACCGGCGTTGCGTCGATCTCCTGCGTATAAGAGGCTGTACCTGCGCAACCCCACTGGTTGGTGCCGGTGACGGTGTAGGTGGTCGTTTGTGTTGCGGCGATGTGCAGCGTGGCGGTATTGTCGCCGCTCATGATGCCGTGGGCGGCGGCCCATTGGTAGGTAACGGCGCCGTCTGCAAGCAATGCGACTACCTCGCTGGCTACTACTTTCGAAGGCTTGTCTGAACTGATATTGATAACCGGTGTCGGCTGGGTAGCGCTGGCGGTGTTGGAAACGGCGCTCGTGTTCCCTGTAGCGTCCTGCGCTGCGCCGGTGATTACCGTAACGGTAAACGTACACGCCGTTGGGGTGATCTCCGCGGTGTAAGTGGAAGCATTCACGGTCGTGAAATTGCCTGCGCTGGCATTGCTGAGGGAAAGATCGGCCAGGTCGACGCCGGTTACCGGTTCGGAGAACGTAAAGGTAGCGATATACGCGGCAGGTGATACCGGCGCCGCGATGGTAACCGTTGCGGCGGGAGCGGTGGCATCGTAGTTCCTGCTGAGCTGCATGGCGGCGGTGTTGCCATTGCCCGCGTCATCCTGCGCTGCCGCGGCTGCAACGCCGAGCGTTACAATGCCGTCTGCAGCGGGCGTAACCAGTACGGTATATGTTTGGGCGTTTGTAACGGAGAAGCTGGAAAGAGCTGCATTAGCCGCCGCGATGTCGGTGATATCAAAACCTGTTACGTCTTCACTGAACACGATCGTGGCGGTGAAAGGAGCGTTCACATTTGCGGAAGCCGTGGAATTGATCGTTACAGTAGGCGACGTTGCGTCGTAGATCAAACCGAGCGTGTTGGACGCGGTATTGTCGTTCCCTGCTGCATCGTTCGCCACGCCTGCGTTTACCTGCACATCAACGGCGCCGTCGGCCACGGGAGTGATCAGCGCGGTATAAGTTATACCGTCGGATGTGTTGAGCGCTGAAGCGGTACCGTTTGTTACTGAAATATCCCCGGCCGCAAAGTTGAGCACGGTTTCGGTAAATATCATGGTCACGGTAAATGCTGCGTTCACTTTGGAAGGCGCGGTAGTGGAGATTGTGAGGCCCGGGGCAATGACGTCTACAGTGAATGTGTTGGTATTGCCTGCGGCGCTTGTGTTGCTCACTGCGTCGGTAGCAGTAGCGTACAGGGTATGGCTGCCGTCCGCAAGCGATGTGGCGGGCGTAAATGACCAGTTGCCGGAAATATCCGCGGCAGCGGTACCTGCTGAAACGCCATCTACGTATACGGTTACGGTGGAATTGATCTCTGCCGTACCTGCGAATGCCGGTGTGTTGTCGTTCGTTATGCTGCCGTTTGCCGGAGATGTTGTCACTGGCGCGGCAGGCGGCGTAACGTCTATGGTGAATGTGTTGGTATTGCCCGCCAGGCTGGTATTGCTTGCGGCGTCGGTAGCAGTAGCGTATACGCTATGATTGCCACCCGCAAGCGGTGTGATGGGTGTGAAAGACCAGCTGCCGGAGGTATTCGCGGTAACTGTACCGGCCAGCAAGCCATCTACCATTACCGTTACCGTTGAATTGGGTTCTGCAGTTCCAGTGTAAGCCGGTGTATTATCGTTCGTCGCGCTGCCGTTTGCCGGGGTAGTGGTTACCGGCGGGGCGGGTGGCGTAACGTCCACGGTAAAGGTATTGGTATTGCCTGCGGAACCTGTATTGCCGGCAGCGTCGGTGGCAGTAGCGTATGCGGTATGATTGCCGTCAGGAAGAGGTACTACGGGCGTGAGCGTCCAGCTACCAGAAGCATTGGCAGTGGCCGTGCCTACGGAAGTGCCGTCAATGTAGAGTGTTACGGTAGAATTGATCTCCGCAGTGCCCGCATATGCCGGTGTGTTATTGTTTGTTATGCTGCCGTCGGTGGGAGTAGTCGTTACAGCTGCGGCCGGAGCGGTAACGTCTACGGAGAACGTATTGGTATTGCCCGCGGCGCTTGTGTTGCTTACGGCGTCGGTAGCAGTAGCGTACACGGTATGGCTGCCATCCGCAAGCGGTACGACGGGCGTAAGCATCCAGTTGCCGGAAGCATTGGCAGTGGCCGTGCCCACGGAAGTACCGTCTATGTAGAGTGTTACGGTGGAATTGATCTCCGCAGTGCCCGCATATGCCGGTGTGTTGTCGTTTGTTATGCTGCCATCGGCGGGAGTGTTCGTTACAGGTGCTGCCGGAGCGGTAACGTCTACGGAGAACGTGTTGGTATTGCCTGCCGGGCTGGTGTTGCTTACGGCGTCGGTAGCAGTAGCGTATACACTATGACTGCCATCCGCAAGCGGTGTGATGGGTGTGAAAGACCAGCTGCCGGATGCGTTCGTGGTGGCCGTACTGGCAAGCAAGCCGTCTACCATTACGGTTACGATTGAATTGGGTTCTGCAGTTCCAGTGTAAGCCGGTGTATTATCGTTCGTCGCGCTACCGTTTGCCGGGGCAGCCGTTACCGGTGGGGCGGGTGGCGTCACGTCCACGGTAAAGGTATTGGTGTTGCCAGCAATGCCTGTATTACCGGCAGCATCGGTGGCAGTGGCGGATGCGGTATGACTGCCGTCGGTAAGCGGTGTTACGGGTGTAAGCGTCCAGTTGCCGGAAGCGTTAGCCGTGGCAGTGCCCACGGAAGAGCCGTCTATGTAAAGGGTTACGGTGGAATTGATCTCGGCTGTACCTGTATACGTTGGAATGTTATCGTTTGTTATGCTGCCGTCGGCGGGCGTTGCCGTTACAGGTGCAGCGGGAGCGATACCGTCTATTGCAATTTGATGCCCGGCAGACAATGAGCCGGTTCCCCCAGGCGTGGGTAAAGTGGCGTTTAACGCGGTGCCAAATCCGTTTTCTATCGTGGCGCCATTCAGTGAAATCGCGTTGATGCCTGTTACGTCCAGGTCCGCGGAAACATCGCCTGCCTGCACGGTGTAGGTAAAGTTCAGCGTAGTGCCGGAGCCGCCGCTGTATAAAGCAGCCCGGTCGGTGCTGCCGGTTTCGAGCGTAAGTGTTGGCGTGCCGCCGCTTACGGTCACTGCCTCGCTGAGCGTCAGCGTGATCCCGATCGCATCGCCGATCTTGTACGTTTTATCGGCGTCGCTTGTGCTTACCGACGCTACGCGGGGAATGGACAGCACATTGATGCTGACGCTGCCGCTGACGGTGAGGGCGCCGCCGCTACCGGTGTTGCCAAGGTCGCTCACTGTAAGGGTGATTGCCGCGGGACCGGAGTAAGTGGATGTGGGGGTATATTCCAGGCCGTTCAGCGCATTATTGATATCGGTGAGATTACCGCTGAAGACCATTGTACCGTCCGCCGTGCCATCGCCGGTCGTAAAGCTGAGGCCGGTTGTGCCGGCAAGCGTGACCAGACCATTTGCGGCGGCGATCGTAAATTCCAGGTTACCGGCGCCGGCATCGACATCATTTACCGATACCAGGTTGGCCGCGTCATAGGTAAGCGAACCTGTTTGCAATACATTGCGGGTGCCGGTGGGCGTTGTTATGATTGGTGCATCGTTGACGGCTGCAATGGTCACCGTTGCATTCGCCGTAGCGGTAAGAACGCCGGGAGTGCCCGTATTGCCAAGGTCGGAGATCTCGAACCCGAGATCAAAAGCGCCGTTATAATTCGCGGCAGGGGTGTAAACGAGGCTGCCTCCTGCTATGTAAGTATTAATGTTGGCGATCGTACCGGTCAAAACCACATCGTTCCCGGTTTGGAGAACGGTGATCGTGCCGGATGGCGCGGCGGTTAGGGAAATATTGTCATCCCCTGCCGTTATTGAAACTGCTACGTCCGGGCCCGATAACGGATCTATATCCGCATCGCTGAACGACACGCCGCTGAGCGCAAGCGCATCATCCTCATTTATGCTGAAAGAAGCGGGCGCCGTGATCACGGGCGCATCGTTCACCGCCGCGATATCGATCGTGACGGTTGCCGGTGCGCTGGCTGTATTTACTGCATCGTCTACACGGTAAGTAAAGGTAACGGTGCCGTTGAAGTCTGCATTATCGGGCGTATAGGTAAAAGTACCATCGCTTTGGAGATCGAATGTTCCGGGTTCGGATGGCGCGGCGACTACCTGCGGCACCGCGCTTGCGAGAGGATCATAAGTGTCCGCGGTGGTCGGGTTGGCGGCAAGCACATTGCCGCTGATGGTCACCGCTCCTTCAAGTGCGTTGAAATGATCGTCAACGGCTGCCGGTGGCGCTACGAAATGTACCGCGAGCGGAGCGGAGGCAGGGGACAGGCCGCAGCCGTTGTCATACCGAAGCGTTACGTTGCCATCTGCACTCACGCCGGCAAAATTTGCAGTTGCGGTTTGTGTGTTACCGGAAAATACGGCGCCGGGTTCGCTAAAGCTCCATGCGTAAGTTCCCGTGTTGTAAAACACGGCATGGTAGGTGCCGGTGCCACCGCTCTTTACAAGGGCATTACCCGAAAAGACTGGTATCGTGGTGGGGGGTGTTTTCGCAGTAAGCGTCGCCGGGTTGGAAGTTGCGAAGCTCGGGCACAAATTGTATGCTCTCATCCTGTACTGGTAGCCATTCTTCGACGCCTCAGCAGTCATGGAGAGAGAAGCGCTCTCCGCTCCTGGTATATCCAGGAAGCCGGCGCCGCCATTTTCCTGCCATTGATAAGTGGGCGCGGGAATTGCGATGACGGTGGCCATAAAAGTTGCGGTGGCTCCCGCACATACACTTTGATTCATCGGGTGGTAGGTAACGGAGGGGGAACGGCCAAATACTACCGTAATGACGGTAGTGCTGGAGGCGCTGCCATCCGAGCATTGCACGATTATATCCTGGGGGCCTGCAGCAGGGTAGGTAGGCTTAAAAGATATGGTAACGCCGGTCGGTTTTATTCCTCCGGCCGCCCATGGCTGGCTCCAGGGGGTGCTGGTAGGAGCGGTCAGTGTGCCCTGGCCGTCGGCAACGATATCGGCTCCATTCGTCACGCTCCAGCTGACCATATCACCGGGGGCCCCATCATCGTCGGTCACCTCTAAAAGTGGGGTGAGGTCAACCGATCCGTAATCGCAACTGTATATCGTTTGACTTGCACCCTTCACAAATACCGGAGCACCGGCGGCAGGCTTTGTCTTCTTCCCCTTCTCAACAGGAACAGAATTGGATGCGATGGTAAATGCCGACATGCAAAGGGCAGGCAGCAGCAGGCTGATAATTTTCATATCCAGGGATCATTTCATAAAAAAAACAGAGAATCTGTAAGAAGAGGAGAATACATACAAAACATGATGATCCACATTGAAATGGTTCAATCAAATGTTTTTATGTCATAGGTATGGGTTTCAAAATGTTAAGCAGAGTACCTATCCCATTCTGACCGTAAAAGTAAAAAAGTATAGTTAATATTCATAATGCTTTTCTTTTCATGATATGAAATTGCCCCCTTATGCCGTGCCGCCCATTAATTCCCAATTATTTTCCGCCCCGGATTATGCCGGAACCAAACCGTTGCGTAGCTTCGCGTCTGATCCTTATTCCGGGCAGAGAGAATTGAATTACCAGCATACCATATCAGGAATAACAGTACCATAATCATACATTATCGACTTGAAAATTATACTTATGCATGAGCGCTTCACGAAGCTGTTCGCGTTGTTGACCGTAGCGGCCTTTTTTTTGCTGCGGGAAGACGCGTTCGCCCGTGAAGCAAATTATCGTCAAACCGCCGTCATTCGTGTTACCGGCACCGTTACAGACGCGAACCGTGAAGCCCTCCCCGGTGTTTCCGTCAGCGAAAAAGGCACGGCCAACGGTACTATTACCGATGGCAACGGCCGCTTTTCCCTCACCGTGGCCTCCGGTTCGTCCATCCTGGTCTTCCGTTACGTCGGTTTTCTTACAAAAGAAGCGGCGGCGGGCGACGGCGGGCTGCAGGTGCAATTGGAGCAGGACGTACGCCAGCTCAGCAGCGTGGTGGTCACCGCGCTGGGCATCCGGAGGGAAGAAAAGGCGCTGGGGTACTCCATCGCCACGCTCAACGGCGACCAGGTGAGCACCGTCAAAGAAGTGAACATTGCCAACGCGCTTTCCGGCCAAGTGGCCGGGGTGAACGTACGCAGCGCCAGCGCCGATCCGGGAGC
Organism: Chitinophaga sp.; assembly: GCA_051958695.1. Classification (GTDB taxonomy): domain Bacteria; phylum Bacteroidota; class Bacteroidia; order Chitinophagales; family Chitinophagaceae; genus Chitinophaga. Next base: position 8,947 of record JBQCFV010000676.1, read on the forward strand.
CACCCCGCTGGTGGTGATCCGCGGGCAGGGCAGCTTCCAGGGATACAACCAGCCTTTGTACGTGGTAGACGGCATCCCGCTTGCCTCCGCTATCCGCATGCCGGAGCAGCCCGTCGGCGAATCGGCGGTGGACTACGGCAGCACGGTTGCAGACATCAATCCCGACGATATAGCCGGCATCACCGTGCTGAAAGGCGCCAGCGCTTCCGCGCTCTATGGCAGCAGGGCCATCAACGGCGTCATCCTCATCACCACCAAAACCGGTATGGGCGGCAAAAAAGGGCTGGGCGTCACCGTCAATTCCAGCGTGATGTTCGACCAGCCCTGGCTCTTCCCCCAATTCCAGAACGAGTTCGGCGCGGGCGACCGGCCGGGCACGGAAGAAACCGTTTCCGAAGCGTCCTGGGGCCCGCGTATCAATCCGGGCGCAAAACATATTCAATGGAACAGCCCGGTGGACGCATCGGGGGATCGCATACCGACGGAATGGATCGCCTATCCCCGCCGGCACAAGGATTTTTTTAATACCGGTCATACGCTCACGAACAACGCAGCAGTAGCGGGCGGCAATAGTGACGGGAGTTTCCGGCTTTCGTACACCAATCTTTCCAACAGCGGCATCGTGCCAAATACCGGCCTGGACAGGAATACGCTGAACCTTGCCGCAGCATACAACCTTCACCCGAAAATAAAGGTCTCCACCAATATCGGCTATACGAAAAACACCAGCGCCAACCGCCCCACTTACAACCGCGGCAGCGCAGGCAACATCGTGTACACGACCACGCCAAACGTGAACATAAAACTGCTGCGCGATTACTGGATGCCCGGCCGCGAAGGGCTGGAGCAGTTCTCGCATGTGCCCGGCTCGATGGACAACCCGTATTTCGTGGCGTACGAATTTATCAACAGCTACGACCGCAACCGCCTCACCGGTAACGTGGAACTGAACGTGCAGCTCACGAAAAACCTGAGCCTGATGGGCCGCACGGCCATGGACCTGTTCAACGAGACCCGCGAGAGCAAACGGCCCTTCGGTTCCATCCGCAACCCCGTTGGCGCGTACGCGTTAGAAACGGAATATTTCCGCGAACAGAATACCGACTTCCTGCTCACCTATAAAAAAACGCTCTCACCGGATATTTCTTTTTCCGTTTCCGCCGGCGGCAACCGCATGGACCAGCAGGGGCGCAGCGCGGTGCAAAGCACTGAAAGCCTGGTATCGCCGGGTATTTACAACATCAGCAACGCGCGTGCAGGCACGGTGTACAACAACACCTACCGTTTCCGCAAACGCATCAACAGCCTGTACGGCATGGCGCAGCTGGCGTTCCGCAACTATGCCTTCCTCGATCTCACCGCCCGCAACGACTGGAGCAGCACGCTGCCCGCCGCGCACAACGCGTATTTTTATCCCTCGGTTTCCGGCAGCC
>JBQCFV010000677.1:0-6357 GCA_051958695.1 Chitinophaga sp.
CACCGTGTAGTCGTACGCGATCTGGAACAGGTTTTCCGGGCTCGTATGGTTGTCCGTAGCGAAGGGCTTCATGATGTCGCTTTCCAGCTTCGGAGCCGCGCCATTGAGGCTTCCGCAGGAGCCGCTGATGATCTTGTCGCAGGCTGCGATGCATTCGTCCCATTTGGCCGTGCCCGTCCATACTTCCGCATTAAGGTAAAGCTCCGCGAGCATCGCATAACCGCCGGCCTGCGTTACGCGGCCTTCCAGGCCGGGCGCCAGCTTGGGCAGCTGGTCCACGTTCTCCTTCAGTTCTTTTTCGATAAAGGCCCATACTTCCGCGCGCGGCGCATTGGCAGGACTCGCGGGCTCGCCCACTTCCGTTACGATGGGAATGTTCCCGTACAGGTCCATCAGCTTCAGGTAATGCCAGGCCCGCAGCACTTTGGTCTCGGCGATGATCGAGGTCTTTTCCTAATCCGTCATGCCGATGGTCTTGAAATCAATAGCGGAAAGGTCTTTGATGGTATTATTGCAAAAACCCAGCCCCCAGTACATGAGCCTCCAGGGGTTCCAGGCGTTGTTATCGTTGGATATCCAGGTATGGCGGTGCAGGCGTATCCAGTCGCCGTTATCGAAGCCGTGGCGGCCTTTGGTGGGCCATGCCAGCTGGTCTGCGCTCAGCTCGCTTACGCGCCAGTAGCCTACCTGCCCGGTGGGCGCGGCCCATGCGTTGGCGTGCGTGAAGGGTCTCAACACGGCGGCCATTACTTCCGTGCGGTTGTTGTAAAAATTGTCCGCCGGTATTTCGCTGTATACCTTTTCCTCCAGGTCAGTGCAGGCCGCGGCTCCCGTAAGCATCAGCAGCGCCGCCATTCCCCAAACTTTATGTTTCTTTTGCATGATCTTCATTTTTTGGAATTTTTAGAATCCGAGCGTCAGGCCCAGGGTGAAAGAACGTGTTCTCGGATAAAAGCCGCGCCCGTCGATGCCGGTGGTGGTGCCGTTGTCTTCCAGCTCGGGGTCGAGACCGGAATATTGGGTGATGGTCACCAGGTTGCGCCCGGCCACGTATACACGCATGTTGCGGATGTAGTTGTTGTGGAAACGGAAGTTGTATCCCAGGGCCACGTTATCCAGCTTTACAAAGCCGCCCGGCTCGAGGTAGTAGTCGGAATACTGGGCGGGCGCTTTCAGGTTCGCGTGTTTGGTGATGGCGCTGCGCAGCACGTTGTTGGGAAGCCAGCTCTGGTTGCCGAAATACATTTCCTGGAGGTTCAGGATGTCGAAGCCGAGCTTGCCGCGCCAGAAAATGGTCATGTCCCAGTTTTTGTAACGCAGGTTGTTGTTCCAGCTGAACATCATTTTTGGCACGCCGTTGCCGATCACGGTCATGTCTTCTTCGGTGATATCGCCGGGCGCTACTTTGGAGCCGTCTTTGCTGTAGAACAGCCAGCCGCCCGCATCGTCAAAACCGGCGAAACGTTTGCCGTAAAAATTGCCCAGCGGGCCGCCTTCCACCACGCGGATGGCGGGGCCGAGGTTGCCGGGCGAAGGAAGGCCGCCAAAGGTCAGCTGGTCCAGCCTGTACAGGTCGTTTGAAATGGACGTCATTTCATTCTGCTGACGGTTGAACGTAACGTCGGTGGAATACACGAAGTTTTTTGTCTGCACCGGCACGCCGCTCAGCACGATCTCAAAGCCTTTGTTGGAAATGGTGCCCACGTTGGTATAGATGGTGCTGGTCACGAAAGGCGGCAGCTGCGTGTCGTAATCATACAGCAGGTCCTCCGTATTACGCTGGTACACGTCGAACGAACCGCTCAGGCGGTTATTGAACAATGAGAAGTCCGTACCCAGGTTCCATTCTTTTTTCTTTTCCCAGCGAAGGTCCGGGTTCGGGTTGCGGGACGGGCCGAAGGTCTGGTACCACTCCCCGTTTTGCAGATAGGCGCCGCCGGTGCTGAGCAGTATCAGCGAGTTGTAGCTGGCGAAGCCGGAGTTGCCGGTTACGCCGTAGCCTACGCGCAGCTTCAGCTGGTTGACGATGCGGCTGTCTTTCAGGAAATCTTCTTCGTGCAGCGACCAGCCCGCGGAGAACGCGGGGAAGTTCGCCCACTTGTTGTTACCGCCGAATTTTGAGGAGCCTTCATGACGAAGGATCGCCTGCGCAAAATATTTCTGTTTGAAAGAATAGTTGACCCTGCCAAAGAAAGCGACGAGCTTGTAGTCCGTTTTGTTGCTGCCCATGCCTGCCTGGCCCTTCGTCAGATAGAGGCCGTTGCCCAGGTTCCAGTCCTGGAACGCGTCTGTAATGAAACCGGCGTTGTTGGCGTTGAACGACTCCACGGTGTTGTAATAATAGCTGTAGCCGCCGATCGCGGTGATCGTGTGGTCCGTATTGATCACCGTGTTGTAGTCGATGGTGGATTCGAAGGTCTGGTCCATTTCCATGCGGTTGCTTTTGTAAGCGTAACCGCCGCCTTCGTAGTCCTGTTGCGAAGACTGCGATTCACGGAGGCGGTACTGCCGGTCGTTCCAGCTGTTTTTCACCACGGCGCCAAAGGCGGACACGCGGAGGCCTTTGATCACTTCCAGGGTCACTTTACCGTCTCCCTGTATGGTCTGCTGATCCCTTTCGCTCAGCTCCTGCTCCAGGCGGGCGATGGGATTGTAGTTGTTGAAAGCGGACGTTTGCAGGAAAGTACCGTCAGGGTTCCTTACGGGCGCGGTCGGGTTGCGTTGGACGGCCTGTTCGAAATCGCCTGCGGAGCCGCCCAGCAGGTCGGCCTTGTTAAAGTTGGCGGCAAGGTTGGCCGTCATGCTCAGCTTGCCTTGCAGGCCCAGCTGGTTGAAGTTCAAACGGCCGCCGTACTGATTGCGGTAGTTGCGTTTGGCGATGCCTTCCGCGCGGTTGTAATACACGGCCCCGCGGTAGTTGGACTTGTCCGTACCGCCGGTAGCAGAAAGCGTATAATACTGGCTGAGGTTCTTTTTATTGATCAGCTCGTCATAGATGTCGGTATTACCGCCCAGGTCTTCGTCCGGCGCCAGTTTGCGGTATTCGTCGGCGGTAAGCATGTCCGGCCGTTTTTCAATGGCGTCCCTTTGCAGGTAGGTGGCGAAGTTGTATTGCGGTTCGCCGCTTTTGCCTTTTTTTGTGGTGCTGAGGATCACGCCGCCGGTGCCGCGTGTACCGTAAATGGCGGCGGCGGAACCGTCGCGCAGCACGTCGATGGAGGCGATGTCTTCCTGCTGCAGCAGGTCGAGGTTGCCGCCAGGCACGCCGTCAATCACGATCAGCGGGGCTACTGCTCCGCCGAGGGTGGTGATGCCGCGCATCTGCACGCTGGCGGAGGCGTTCGGGTTGTTGCCGTTCACGCGGGTGATGCTGAGGCCGGGCACTTTACCCTGCACCAGGTCCATCGGTGAGCGGGCGGTGCCCGGGTTGAAGTCTTCCGCTTTGATGGACGTAACGGCGCTGGTGATCTCCTTTCTCTTGAGTGTGCCGTAACCCACTACCACTACGTCTTCCAGCGTTTTGGAAGAAAGTTTCAGCTGAACGTCCAAGGTGGTATTGCTGCCGGCCGTCATGGTCACGGTTTCGTAGCCGATGTAGGAAAATTCCAGCTGCGCCTGGGCGTTGGGCACGTTGATGGTGTACGAGCCGTCGGCCACGGTGGAAGTGCCGGTGGTGGTGCCGGTTACCCTTACGGTTACGCCGGGTAGCGGCGTGTTGTCCTTTGCGTCCGTCACCTTACCCTTTATGGTGATGGATTGTGCATAGGCGAGGGAGGTGGTGAGCAGCATCAGGAAGCTCAGCCAACTCATGCGCACGGAAAACGTGGATCTCATTTTCATTGCAATTGAAATTGGTTTGGTTAAAAAGTGATGACATGACACGTCCTGCCGCCCCGTTAGGGGCCGTTACGTAGATGCAAAAAAGTCCTGGTCCGGCGATGGTCGCGCCGGGCAAAATCGATTTAGCAAATGGTTTAAAATAATGGCGGAAAACGGGTTGGCAGTTTTTGCTGCCGGGTTGCTACCTTTTCATTGTTAGTAATTGAGTTTTCAAAAGCGGACCATAGCGGTGGAATCCGTCACTCGATCCAATTTGGTTCCGATTTAGTTTGTTTCACATGGAAGCGTCTGGCGTTAGCCGGCTTCCTTTTGGTTTACAATGTGTGTTTGTTCACTGGAAAGCGCGATGGCGCGCTTCTTTTATGGTTTTACAATATGCGTTTCGTTTCACCGGGAATGCAACGCGCGGGTTTCTTGTGTTTCGCTTTGGAAGCCTGCGCGGCTTTTTCCGGATCACGATATGGTTTACATGCAAGCTTGCTTCTGTTTAACAATACGTTTGTTTCGGGAGCAGCTTGCGGGGTTCTTGTGTTTCACTTTTGAAGCCTGCGCGGCTTTTTCCGGATCACAATATGTTTTACATGCAAGTTTGCTTCTGTTTAACAATACGTTTGTTTTACCGGGAGCAGCTTGCGGGCATCCCTTCTGTTTAACAATATGGTTTCACAATACGTTCGTTTCGCCCGGAATACAATGGGCTTCTTATTGTATTCGCTTCACTTGGAAACGCTTCCCTTCTATCTTCATTTCACCGGGAATACAATGGTTTCCTGTATTGCATTCGTTTCACATGGAAACGCAGTGCAGGCTTCCCTTCTGTTTGACCATACATTTATATCACCAGAAACGCAACGCAGGTTTCTTTCAGGAAGCAATTCAGCGACTTCCCCATTCATCGTTTCACTGTTTTGTTGTTGAAGCTCCCCGGCTTTCACCGGGATGCCCCAACCGGCTTTTCAATTGACATCCGAGTTGGCTAAATTATTTTCGATAACGTTTCCTTCACTGCCGGGTCTTCATCAATAATTTTGCTCCACCGGCCGCGGTCGCAGCACTGCCGGCGGAGCGCCGTTACTGTTTCAACATCATTAGGTTACGTTTATACAATTCATTTTCTTTCCAACTACATCGACCGTTCTTCACATGCTAAATGCAAAATCGATTTAGCATTGGCTTTTAAAAAAAGGCCCGAAGGACTTTTGCCTCGCTCTCTTAGAATGACGGCAGCATAAATGTATAATTATTTCGCCGGATTTAACACAATTTTAAGCAAAAAATATTTCGATCACGGGTTAAACGATGCAACAGCAATCGTTTCAGGGGTATTCATTTATAAAACAACCGCGGGGAGATTTTTTATTCTGCGCTTATTTTGCAGGCTCCAACTACGCCGACCCCCGCTTCACAAATTTCCCCGGCACCTGCACCTGGTTCTTCTTCACCGCGCGCTGATTTTTGTCCAGCTGGTTCATCAACAACCCCATCGCCGTTTTGGCGATCTCCTCTCTCGGCTGCTGCACTACCGTGATGCCCGGAGGGTACAACCGGAAAATATCATGATCGTCAAAACAGATCATCGCCATGTCGTCGGGGATCTTCAATCCCAGGCCCGCTATGCTTTCCAAACCCAGTATGCCCAGGTAGTTCGTCGAAAAAAAGATCGCGTCCATCCCCTTGTTCTCCTGTATAAAACGCCGGATCGCATGGATCGATTCTTCACGCGGACTGCTGTACCCCAGCTTGAGTATCTGTTTGTTCTTCACGCTGACGCCGTTTTCGCGCAGCGTTTCCCGGTAACCCTGCAGCCGTTCCTGCACCTGCACCAGCTCCATATCCACCGTTACAAAACCGATCTTCCTATAACCCTTGTCCAGCAGGTATTCCATGCCCTGCTTCACGCCGCCGAAATTGTCTATCAGCACATAGGGCACGGCCAGGCCGGGGAAATAGCTGTCCATCAGCACCCCCGGCCGCTTATGCGCCAGCAGCTGCCGGATGTCTTTTTCCATGCCTGCGGCGGGCGTTATGAGGTAACCGTCCACCTGCTGCCTGCTAAGCATGCGGATCAGGTCGCTGCCTTTCTGGGCGTTGTTCTCCGTGCTGCAATACACGATGTTGTACCCGAAACGGTCGGCTTCGGTCTCTATCACTCTTGCCAGCGCGGCAAAAAAACTGCCGGAGATGCTTTCCACGATCAGCCCGAGGGTTTTGGACTGGCCGGTTCTCAGGTTAACGGCCACGGAATGCGGCTGGTAACCGGTCTTTTTGACCACCGCCATCACTTTTTCCGCCAGCTCGTCGCTGATGCGCATCTGGCGGGCTTTCCCATTGAGTACGAACGATACGGTGGAAGGGGCTACTCCCGCCATTTTTGCTACATCTTTAAGGGATAATCGCTTCATTTCCTGGCCTTTCATATCTTTCATGATATACTGCTACAATTTTAGGTTGGCCGGGGGCGGCTCGGTCGAGGTTGATTTCTTCTCAAAAGCGGAATTTACAGCAAAAAACCGGGAA
>JBQCFV010000678.1:0-2632 GCA_051958695.1 Chitinophaga sp.
AGGCGCGTGTTCCAACGTTCCGCTACAGAACGCCCGGTAACCCAGCCGAGCACCAGACCGAGCACAAGGCCCAGCAACAGCAGGCCCGTGCCGCAGCGTTCCAGCAGAACTTACGAACGTACTTATCAAAGAAGCACGCCTCAACGCTCAGAACCCGTTTACAGGGCGCCCGAACCGCAGAGAAGCGCACCCAGCAGCTCTCCTTCAAGCACTCCGACCAGAACTTACCGTCCCCGTGGCGGCAGGTAAGGCCATATACTTATCAGTCGCGTATTATCAACGCATAATACGTGACTGATAACTCTTATATTTGTCCCGCAATTATTTTTTCACCAGACTTTACAAGATGAATAAAAGAACCGCATTTCTTTTGATAGCCATAGGTGTATCCGGCAGTGTAGCTGCGCAGGACGAAGGGGACGCCCTGCGGTACAGCCGCCTCACTACCGGGGGCACGGCCCGTACGCAGGCCATCGGCGGCGCGGCAGGTTCCCTCGGGGGCGACCTTACCGCCACGCATGTAAACCCGGCCGGTCTTGGCTTTTTCAAAACGAGTGAAGTGAACGTTTCGCCCGGTTTTTATTTCCGCAGCAACAGTTATAATTACCTGGGCACCGCCACCTCGGCGGACAAAAGCGGCGCCAAGCTGAACAACATCGGCATCGTTTTCGGGATACCCACCCGCCGCAAACCGAACTCTCCCTGGAAAAACTTCGCGTTTGCGCTGGATTATAACCGGCTGGCAAACTTTAATAACAAAACCTCCATTGCAGGCGTAAATACCGGCACCAGCTATTCCGACCGCTGGGTGGAATCACTGAACGCAGGCGGCGCCGTGCCGACCAGCGACGCTTCGGCGCAATTCCCGCTCGGGGCCAGTCTTGGTTACAATACCTACCTGCTCAACGCAGACTTCGACCCGGTCGGCAACCCCCCGAATTATTACACTGTGGTGAATCCGACCAACCCCGGCGGCATTTACCAGCAGGACATGGTGAAGGAGAAAGGCGGCCTGGACGAGTTTTCGCTCGGCTTTGGCGGCAATTACAACGAGCAGCTGTACATCGGCGTGTCCGTCAACTTCCCGACCATTCACTACGAACGCAGCAGGACCTTTGCCGAAGACGACCAATCCGGCGACGGCGACAACGATTTTTCTTTCTTCGAACATACCGAAAACCTGACGACCGACGCGGTAGGCTTCAATTCCAAGCTGGGCATCATTTACGCGCCTATGCCGAGCCTGCGCCTGGGCGTGGCGTACCATACGCCCACCTGGTACAATATGCGCGACGCATCCACCGCGTACCTGGCAGTGAACACGGAAAACCTGCCCATCGGTAATCCCCCGGTAACGCCGGCGCCCACCGATGGCACGGACATACAGCGCTTCCAGAATACCGAGGAGCTTACCGACGGCTTCCCCGTGGAATATGAATACAGCCTCCGCACGCCTTCCCGCGCACTCGCCAGCGTGTCGTACATCTTTGGCACCAACGCCGATGTAAAACAGCAGCACGGCTTCCTGACCGCGGACGTTGAATATGTGAACTATGGCGGTACCCAATTCAAATACAATAAAGGTTTGGCGGAAGACGAAGCGATCGCGCACCAGCTGAACAACGTGGTGGAGAACGCTTACAAAGGCGCGGTGAACATGCGTTTGGGCGGTGAGATGAAATTTAACGTGTTTGCGGTAAGAGCTGGTTTCGCTTATTACGGCAATCCTTACAATTCCGATTACGCGGATGTGGACGCCAGCATGAAAAAGATCAGCGGCGGTGTCGGTTATCGCAATCGTGGTTTCTTTGCTGACCTCACTTATGTGCATACGCTCGCAAATGACCTGTATACGCCGTATACGCTTTCATCTTCTCCGGTGGCGGTTTCATCGGCTTCGGCTGATATCAGCGGGGGGAATGTGGTGCTGACGGTCGGGTTGAAGTGTTGATCGGTTGAATTTTTGATATGGAAGGAAGGGCTTGCGAGTCCTTCCTTTTTTTGTTGTGGGGTGAGGTGTTGAAGGTGGGTTCACCTCAATAACTCCTCCACCCGCTCAACTACAGCCCTTTCCACCGCATCCCCTTCCCGCGCGTCGAACCATTGCATGTCCGCATCACGGCGGAACCAGGTGAGCTGGCGTTTGGCGTATTGGCGCGTATGTGTTTTTATGGCGTCGGTTGCTTGTGGAAGCGAGCGCTTCCCGTCGAAATAATCGAATATTTCAGCGTAGCCCACGGTCTGCAACGCATTGTGATCGCGGAAAGCGGCGACGCTGCGTACTTCTTCTTCCAGGCCGGCGTCCATCATCTTGTCCACGCGGGTGTGGATGTTTTGATGCAGCAATTCTTTTGGCAACTGCAAGCCGATCTTCACGACGTTAAAATCACGCTGGCGGCGGGCGCCTGAACGGAATGCGGCGATGGAACGGCCGGTGGCTTCCAATACTTCCAGCGCACGCAGAAGACGGTGCGGGTTTTGCGTTTCGGCAACGGCGTAGAAGGCGGGATCTTTTTCCTGCAACGTGGACTGCAGCCAGCTGAGGCCTTTTTCTTCGTATGTTTTTCGTAACTGTTGCCGTAAATTTTCCGGTATGGGGGGCATTTCGTCCATGCCTTCGAGGAAGGCGCGG
>JBQCFV010000679.1:0-3531 GCA_051958695.1 Chitinophaga sp.
GTTCATCTGCAGCACTTTCCAGCCGAAGGAATAGAACTTGGCGTCGAGGTCGCCGAGGCTCATCACTTTATTGGTAGGACCGTCGATCTGCTGGCCGTTGTAGTCAACGGTCGCAATGAGGTTGTCCACCTTATGATGCGCCGCGAACATGATGGCTTCCCAGTTCTGGCCTTCCTGCAGTTCGCCGTCGCCATGCAGGGAGTATACGGTCTTGGGGTCTTTATTGAGTTTTTTGCTGAGGGCCGCGCCGAGGGCAACGCTCATACCCTGGCCCAGCGAGCCGCTGGCTACCCTTACGCCGGGCAGGTGCTCGTGCGTGGTGGGGTGACCCTGGAGGCGTGAATTGATCTTGCGGAAGGTCGCCAGCTCCGAGACCGGGAAGTAGCCGGAACGGGCCAGGGCGCTGTAAAACACCGGGGAAATGTGTCCGTTTGACAGGAAAAACACATCCTGGTTCTTACCATCCATGTCGAAGGGTACGGGCGTATGGTCCATAACCTTGAAGTACAGGGCGGTAAAAAATTCCGTACAACCCAGCGAACCGCCTGGGTGACCGCTTTGTACGGCATGTACCATCCGTACGATGTCCCGCCTGATTTGCGTGGCGATATCTTTCAGTTCTGGCATGATAATTGGCGTTTTATGAGCCGCAAAAGTAATAAGAAATTACCCAGATTCTCAGCGTATTGGACGATTTTTTCCCGGGATGGCATAATTCTTTGAGTTTTAAAATTTTTTGATACGCATATTGCTGAAATTAATATCTTTGCACCACAACCCCCCGTATGGAGAATGTAATTATCGCGGCTGTCCTGAGTTTCGTTATAACCTACTTTGCGATCCCCGTATTGATCAGGGTAGCAGAGCTGAAACACCTCTATGACGAACCAGATGAGCGCAAGTCTCATAAAATACGGATCCCCACGTTAGGTGGATTAGGATTCTTCGCCGGTTTTGTACTGGCCACTGCCGTTTGTGTACCTTCACAACAAACTTTCCCCCTGCAATATCTTCTGGCGGCGTTCTTCATAATTTTCATCGTAGGCATGAAAGACGATATCGTCGGCCTTTCCCCCGTTAAAAAGCTCGTAGGCCAGCTGGTGGCGGCTTTTGCCATCATCTACCTCGGCAATCTCCAAATACGCAATATGTACGGCGCTTTCGGGATAGGGGAGCTGCCTTATCATTTCAGCCTGCTGCTCACCTACTTCACCTTTATCGTGGTGGTGAACGCCTTTAACCTGATCGACGGTATCGACGGGCTGGCTGGCAGCGTCGGCCTCCTGGTGGCAGCCGTATTGGGCGCTTATTTCCTCTACGCCAACGAGATATTGTACGCCGTAATGGGCTTTGCGCTTGCAGCAGGCCTTGCGGCTTTCCTGATCTATAACATCACCCCGGCCAGGATCTTCATGGGCGATACCGGCTCGCTGCTGGTAGGCCTCGTGAACGCCACCCTGATCGTGAAATTCATAGAAGTGGCCGGCAATCCCGCCGCGGCGCTTCCCCTTCAGTCCGTACCCGCCATCGCCTTCGCCATCCTCATCATTCCCCTGTTCGACACGCTCAGGGTATTTGCCATCAGGATGAGCCGCGGGCGTTCTCCCTTTACGGCGGACCGGCATCACATTCACCATTACATGCTCGCGCTGGGTCTCAGCCATAGCCAGGCCACCCTGATCGCGGTGCTGTCCAACATCGGTTTTATCGCGATGGCCTACAGCCTCCAGGGTCTTGGTACCACCCCCCTGCTGCTGCTTACCGGCGGTATTGCGGTGGGCGCCACTACCGTTCTTTTCATTATGAAGAAACGGAAAGAAAATCCCAACCCGGCCGTGGCAGTCGCAGCAGAAACGATGGAAAGCATCCCGAGCATCACCAAGCCGAAGATCCTGCGCGTGAACGCCGAATCCGTGCTGCAGGATAAATAATCTTCCCCTGCCACCGCATTTTTCCATCTGCGCTCATCCTTTGATGATTAAAAGATTTCATGTAGGTTTGCAAGCACTTTAAGTAATATTTCTATGCAAGACGAACTTAACTTAATCCTGGATGACGCAAAAGATTCCATGCAAAAGGCTATTTCGCACCTGGAAACGGAGCTGACCAAAATACGCGCCGGTAAAGCCAATCCCCAGATACTTGACGGCATTACCGTAGACTATTACGGTTCGCCCACCGCGCTCAACCAGGTTGCCAACGTGAGTGTGGCCGATGCCCGTACCCTCACCATACAGCCCTGGGAAAAAAATATGCTTCAGCCCATCGAAAGAGCGATCATTGCGTCGAACATAGGGCTCAACCCCCAGAACGATGGCGTGCTGATCCGCCTGTTCCTGCCGCCGCTTACCGAAGAGCGCCGCAAAGAGCTGGTGAAAAGGGTGAACGGTGAAGGCGAGCACGCGAAAGTAGCCGTGCGCAACATCCGCCGCGACGCGATCGAAGGCATCAAAAAATTACAGAAAGACGGTCTTAGTGAAGACACTGCCAAAGACGCCGAAGCCGACGTACAAACGCTTACAGACAAGAACATCACGCTGGTGGACAAACATTGCGCAGCAAAAGACAAAGAGATCATGGCTATTTAAGCCGGTCGAAAAATATCCGGAAAGGACGGGCCATGCGCCCGTCTTTTTTATTTGCGGTTCACCAGGTACACGCCGCTCATGATCACCGCGAGGCAGACCACCTGCAGGGCGTTCACGTCTTCCCCCGCCAGCAAACCCCATCCAATGGCCACCACCGGCAGGCCGTAAGTGACCATCGACGCGAACATCGCACCGGCGGAACGGATCAGCTGGTAAAACAGGATAGACGCCACGCCGGTGCCCATCAGCCCCAGCGTAATGCTCGCCGCCAGGCTTTTATAGGCGCCGCCATTGCCAAGCACCGTTGCAAAATCGCTGAAGAACAGCACCGGCAGGGACAGCACGGCCATGGAAAACAAAGAGATGGAAACGAGCTGCAGCGAGGCGAACTCCTTCAGGTAATGATGCACCAGCGCAATATTCAGCCCGTAGCAGGCCGTGGCGAGTATCACAAAAAATCCGTAATACCAGTATACGTTCGTATCGATACCTTTGACGAGGAACAGGCAGATGACGCCCGCAAAACCTATAGCCAGTCCCGTTAGCTGGCGTCTGGCCACCGGCGCGTGAAAGAGGGCCACGGTGAAGATGAGGGCGAACACGGGGGTAAAGGAATTGAGCATGCCGGCCAGCGAGCTGTCTATCCGCGTTTCGGCGATACAGAACAAATAAGCCGGAATTCCGTTACCTAATAGACCGGAAAGGATGATCACGGGGATCTTTCCGGCGGGCGTTTGCCGGATGTACCTGAAAAATACGGGCAGCAGCGCAATACCCGCGGATATCAGCCGGATGGCGGCTACCTGGTAAGGGCTGAACGATCCCAGCCCCAGCTTCATCAGTATGAACGAGCTGCCCCAGGTAAGCGACAGCAGCAGGAAGATCCCCCAGTTGAGTATACGTTGGTCCATAGGGCCGTAAAGATACCGATTCCCCCCATCCG
>JBQCFV010000680.1:0-2828 GCA_051958695.1 Chitinophaga sp.
AAATGCGCCACGCTTGCCAGCAGGTTGCTGATAGCTTGCTTGTGCGACAGCCTGCACGACAGTTTATACACCAGCCTGCGCGTGAGTTTTGCCAGCAGGTAGAAGATCAGGAAGATGATCACCGCGAGGGCCAGGTTGGGCAGCATTTTGATGGCGGCCTGCAGCCACCGGTGGAGTTTCTCGAATATCAGGGTGGTCCATTCCATAGAAAAAAAGTAGACAAATACTGCACCATTTGGATTCGGCTGGTTTTCAGTGGTCCATGGATAATGAAAATTCCTATGGAAAAGAGTGCGCAGATTGCATGCGCGCCATGCCGTATATTTGCGGCATGTACGCCATTGTAGATATTGAAACTACCGGCGGTCACGCCAGTGCCGGCAGTATCACGGAAGTCGCCATTTTTATTCACGACGGAACGCAGATCGTTCAGCAGTACGAAACGCTGGTAAACCCAGGCATGCCCATCCCGCGGTATATCCAGGCGCTCACCGGCATTACGGACGAAATGGTGGAAGATGCGCCGCCTTTCGAGTCTGTTGCGGAAGAGATCTTCGGCCTGCTCATCGACAAGATCTTTATCGCCCACAACGTCAATTTCGATTATTCCTTCCTCCGCCACCAGCTTGATTTGTGCGGCTTCAAGCTGCAAAGCAAAAAGCTCTGCACCGTGCGCCTCAGCCGGAAAGTATTCCCCGGTTTCCCCAGCTACAGCCTGGGCAACCTCTGCCGCCAGCTGAAGATCAACCTGCAGAACCGCCACCGTGCCACCGGCGACGCGCTTGCCACCGTACAGCTGTTTGAAATGCTGATGTCCGCCGATACGCAGGGTGCCATAGCGCAGGCTTTGAGCGGGCGCTCCCGCGAAAAATGGCTGCCGCTGCACCTCCCGCAGGAGCATGTGGAAGAGCTGCCGTCTACCCCCGGCGTGTATTATTTCCACAACGAAAAAGGAAAAGTGGTGTACGTGGGCAAAGCCCGCAACATCCGCAAACGCGTCACCAGTCACTTTACCGGCAACAGCACCGGCCGCCAGCGGCAGGAATTTCTCCGCAACGTGCATAGCATCACTTTTGAAAAAACGGGTACGGAGCTGATGGCGTTTATCCTCGAATCCGTGGAAATACGGCGGCTATGGCCGCAATACAACAATGCGCAGAAAAGGATCGAATCGAAATTCGGGTTTTATCTGTTCGAAGACCAGCAGGGCTACCTTCGCCTGGCGATCGAAAAAAGAAGGAAATACAGCACGCCGGTGTACACGTTCAATATGCTCGCCGAAGGCCATACGCGCCTGCGCGAGCTGATCCGCGATTTCAGGCTCTGCCCGAAATTATGCTTCCTGCAAACCGGCCACGACGAATGTGTGGGCATTGCGGACAAAACCTGCAAAGGCGCCTGCAACAAAAAAGAAAAGCCGGCAAAATATAACCCGCGCGTATTAAAAGCCGTTGCGCACCTGCAATCGGAGCAGCCTTCGTACGTGATATTGGACAACGGGCGGATGGCTTCGGAGCAAAGCTGCATCCTGATGGAAAAAGGAAAGTTTTACGGGATGGGATACGTGCCGCGCGATGTGGCCGTGTCCGGCAGTGAAATGCTGAAGGACTGGCTGACGCAATACCCCGAGAACGAGTTTATCCAGAACCTGCTGCGCACTTACGCTTCCACGAATGCGGCAAGGTTGCTGACGATATAGATCAGGCTGTTTTGCGTTTTCTTCTGAACCAATGCCGTTTCCACATCCAGAAGCCGCTCAGCACCACTACGGGCAGGAAAACGAACCTTACCGCGTTGGCCGCTTCGGGCATGGCGGCTACCGGACCATAGATATATCCCAGGATGGGAATGCTTAACAGAATATGCAGCCAGCGGACGATCTTTCTTTCGGTAGATGCTTTCATACCACAAATCTATCCGCCTGCGGCGGGAAATTTCCGCAAAAGAGACCACCGGTGAAAATGTGGAGATCAAAGCGGGAAGAATGGCGAACGTGCCGCGGCGGGAACATCTTCGCCGCCACCATGAGCAGCTGTCGCCGGCGCGGCGAATATGCTGCAGCGAGACTGTCTCCGGCAACCGATCCAAAAAACGCAACTTTCAGAACAGCTCCGTCTGCGCAGGCGGCGTTTCCTCACCCGCAATTTTCCAGCCGCCGTTCTTTTTTTCTTCCACCAGCTTTTCCTTTTCTTTCTCCGCATCTGCCGCGTCCATGCAGGTACGTACCTGTATCTGGCCTTTCGTACCGCTTTTGCCCTGTCTGATGAACAACCTCGAACCGCTCACGGCCGCTTCCCAGAATTTTTCGGTTTTTCCCTCGCCGTATAACATGCGGGTAGTGCCCGCCGGTACTGCATCCTGCGGTAAGACTGCATTCAGCGGCGCCGCGTGTTGCGGTTTCCCAAGCCGGCGGAAGATCTCTTCCATCACTTTCTCCGGCTGCTGCAGCCAGTCTTTCGCATACACGGTCAGCACCTGCCAGCCAAAGCTTTCCAGCACTGCAGGGCGTTGGTAATATTGCTCCAGCACATTCTCATGCCGGTACCAGGCCTCATCGTCCACCTGGATGCCCAGCGCATACGCATGGTCGTTCGCGTCCGCCTTTACGGCGAGCGAGCAGCGGAAGCCGCTCTGGCCCACCTGTTCGGACACCTCGAAACCCTGTTGCTCCAACTGCGTCCTGATCTCTTTCAGTATAACTGTTTCACCTGCACGAAAACGCTGCCGCGTTCTTTCGGGCGTCAAACCGTCGAGAATGCTTCGGGCCGCGGTCATATTGCCGGTGCTTACGTTCTCCGCGTATTGCAGGAAGCGGCGCAGGTAATTGG
>JBQCFV010000681.1:0-6082 GCA_051958695.1 Chitinophaga sp.
GGCATGGGGAAGAAGTGAGCCCTTACACCCTGCAGCCGCTCGGCATCACCTACCCGCTCATCTCAACGGAGGAGCTGGTAAAAGCGGGCAAACGCGCCGGCCAGCGATGGGCGCAGCTTTCAGTGGCAGACAGGGCGGGCATTCTCACCGAAACGCTGGAAAAGGTCCAGCATCATTTTTTTGAGATCGCGCACGCCACCATGCACACCACCGGCCAGAGCTTTATGATGAGCTTCCAGGCCAGCGGCCCGCATGCGAACGATCGCGCGCTCGAAGCCATCGCCATGGGTTACCAGCAATTGCAGCACTTTCCCGAACATCAGAGCTGGGAAAAACCCATAGGCAAGGTCAGCGTGAAGCTGGAAAAGACCTTCAAACCCGTGCCCAAAGGCCTCGGGCTCGTGATCGGCTGCTCCACCTTCCCCGTCTGGAATTCGCTGCCCGGCATATACGCGGATCTCATCACTGGCAACGCCGTGATCGTGAAACCGCATCCCAAGGCCGTGCTGCCCATCGCCATCGTAGTGGCTGCCATCCAGCAGGTACTGGAAGAGAACGGCCAGGACCCTTACACCTGCCAGCTCGCGGCGGACAGCTCCGGCAATCCTGCCGCCAAAACGCTCGCCGAACATCCCGACGTGGCGCTGATAGACTACACCGGCGGCAGCGCTTTCGGCAATTATATCGAATCGCTGTTTTCCCCCCGCAAAACCGTTTTCACCGAAAAAGCGGGCGTCAATTCCGTGATCCTCGATTCCGTAAAAGATATCAATGCCGTGATGCAGAACCTCGCCTTTTCCGTGAGCCTGTATTCCGGGCAGATGTGCACTGCGCCGCAGAACTTTTTCATCCCCGAAACCGGCATCGGTACACCGGATGGGAATATTTCCTATGATGAAGCCGCGCAGCAGTTCAAAGCCGCCATCGAAGCACTGGTAAACAATCCCAAAATGGGCGCCGGCACGCTTGGCGCCGTGCAGAACGAGGCTACGCTGCAACGCGTAAAAGCCGCGGGGCAAACCGGCGCAAAAGTGCTGCTGAACGGCGCGCCCGTTGCCAATGCAGAATATGCGGGCGCGAGAACTTATTCGCCCACCGTGCTCGAGGTGACGGCAGACGATACCAGGGTGTTCGAACAGGAGCTGTTCGGGCCGGTGGTATTGCTCGTGAAAACCAAAAGCACCGCTCATTCGATCGAACTGGCGCGTGGCATGGCGGAGAAACACGGCGCCATCACCTGCGCTGCTTACACCACCGACGATGCCGTAAAAGAAAAGATCGCCGATGCGATGAACAGCGCGTTCACCCCGGTATCTTTCAACTTTACAGGCTTCATCTGGGTGAACCAGCACGCCGCTTTTTCGGACCTGCACGTTTCCGGCGGCAACCCCGCGGGCAACGCCAGCTTCACCAACCCGGAGTTTATCGTAAAACGCTTCGTGTGGGTGGGCAACAGAACATACGTCGACTAAACGCACGATAATATGCAAACGTACGCACGGATACTTCTATTGATGATCGTGGCCGCCGCCTGTCAGCAGGCGCCGAAGGCGGATAAAGCGGCCATTGCCGAAGCGCAGGCCGTTTTTGTTCCCACGGGCGGCGTCACGCACCGGCTGGACACCACGGCCAGCAAGCTGTTTTGGATCGGCACCAAACCCACCGGGGAACACAAAGGCACGTTCCGCTTCTCCGGCGGCGAACTGTACACCAAAGACAGCTCGCTCACCGGCGGGTACTTTATCATCAACGTTACCAGCATCGCCAATCTCGACCTCAGCGCACAACCGGACATGAAAAAAAAGCTGGAAGACGAACTGCGCGGCGAGAACTTTTTTGATGCGGGCAACTACCCCGAAGCGCGTTTTGAAATAACAGAAGTGAGCCCGTACCGCCCTGCGCCCAACGATGAAGGCGTGCTGCTAAAAGACGCCACTCATATGATAAAAGGCAACCTCACCATCAAAAACACGACGAAAAACATCACCTTCCCCGCCAAGGTCGTTTTTACGGGTGGAAAGGTGAAAGGCGAGGCAAATTTCAACATCGACCGTACGCAATGGGGCATGACCTACCGGGCGGACAAATCGTTACAGGACAAGCTGATCAATTCCATCGTGAACATTCACTTTGAGATCGTTACCAAATAACCAAAGGGGCCGCCAATACAGCGGCCCCTTTCCTTTACCGATTATTTTCGTTAAATTGGTAAGCACAACAAGCGGCTTTTTATGGAAACAAATCAACAGCGGGAGCAGCGTCTCTGGCGCATTGCCAAATCCCGCGCACAATTCCGTACGCACCTCATGACCTATCTTATTATCAACGGTTTCCTCTGGGTGATCTGGTTGTTGACAGACAACGACCATAGCGGCGTTCCCTGGCCGGTTTGGCCGATGGCGGGCTGGGGCCTGGGGCTTGCGTTCGCGTATTACAACGCGTTCCACAAAGACCCTTTCGGCGATGCTGCGCGGGAGTATGAGAAACTGCAGCAGGAAAAACAGCAGCGAGGAGAATAACCCAAACCATCCGTCATGCACCACCCCACCCGGCTTTTTGATGTCGTTCCGCATCAACTGGCGAACTATTCCAAACCTGATATGCTGGCCGCCAAAGAACAGGGCGCCTGGAAAACCTACAGCACCGGAGAAGTGGCCGGCATCGTGCAACGCTTCAGCTCAGGGCTGCTGCAGCTCGACATCGGCGGCACGGAACTGCGGCCGGAAGTACAGCACAAAGTAGCCATCATCAGCCATAACCGCCCCGAATGGATATTTACCGACCTCGCCTGCCAGCAGGTTGGCGCCGTGCTGGTACCCATTTATCCTACCATCAGCGAACCGGAGCTGATATACGTGCTCAACGACGCAGATGCGCAGATCCTTTTTGTAGACGACATCCAGCTGTATGAAAAGATACAGGCGCACCGCGGAAAATTCCCCGGCATACAAGAGATCTATTCCTTCGAACGCATCGCCGGCGTGAAACACTGGATGGACATCCTCGCCGCCGCTTCCACCACGGACGTAGCGCGGATCGAAGGCATCAAAAAGAACATCAGGCCGGAGACGCTCGTCACCATTATCTATACTTCAGGCACCACCGGTATACCCAAAGGCGTGATGCTCACGCACGGCAACATCATGAGCAACGTTACCGCCTGCATTCCCATCCTCCCTGTCAATGAACAGGCGCGGGCGCTGAGCTTCCTCCCGCTCAATCATATTTTTGAACGCATGGTCACGTACGTGTACCTCACCGCGGGCGTTTCCATCTATTACGCCGAAAACCTGGAATCCATTTCGGACAACCTGAAAGAGGTGCAGCCGAGCATTTTCACCACCGTACCGCGTTTGCTGGAGAAGGTCTATGAAAAGATCATGACGCGCGGCAATGCGCTCACCGGCATACAACGCACGCTGTTCAACCGGGCGCTTGACCTTGGCAACCGCTACGAGATCAACCATCGGCAAGGCCCCCTATACAACCTGCAGCTGGCGCTCGCGCGCAGGCTCGTGTTCAGCAAATGGAAAGAAGCCATGGGCGGCAGGCTGGAATGCATCGTGACGGGCGCCGCCGCTGCGCAGGTGAGGCTGCTGCGGATATTCACCGCGGCGGGCTTCTCCATCCTGGAAGGTTACGGTCTCACCGAAACCTCCCCCGTGATCGCCGTGAACGGCAAAGATTCCAAAGACCGCATGTTCGGCACCGTAGGCCCGGTGATCAGCAACGTACAGGTAAAGCTCGCGGACGATGGCGAGATCCTCGTCAAAGGCCCCAACGTGACCATCGGGTATTTTAAGAATCCCGGTCTTACCGCCGAAGCTATCCGTGATGGCTGGTTCCACACCGGGGACGTAGGCGTGCTGGTGGATAATAAATTCCTCAAGATCACCGACCGCAAAAAAGAGCTGTTCAAAACCTCCGGCGGCAAATTCGTGGCGCCGCAGCCGATAGAAAATAAGTTCAAAGAATCCCCATACATCGAGCAGATCATGGTAGTGGGCGCAGACCGCAAATTCGCCGGGGCGCTGATCGTGCCGAACTTCCCGAAACTGCAGGAATGGGCGCAGGCTAATAACATCGTTTTCCCCTCACGGGAAGAAGGTTTGAAAGACCCCAAGGTAAAAGCGCTGTTCAAACAGGCGGTAGACCAATACAACCGGCATTTCAATCATATCGAACAAGTGAAAAAATTCGAGCTGCTGCCCCGGGAATGGACGGTAGACGGCGGGGAGCTGACGCCGACGCTGAAGCTGAAACGGAAGGTGATCGAAAACAAGTACCAGGCAGCGATAGCGCATATTTACGCCTAAAAAATGAGGAAATTTGGCAAAAAATACTATTTTTGCGCTCCCGCTGATAGGCGGAATGGCCCCGTAGTTCAATGGATAGAATAGAAGTTTCCTAAACTTTAGATCCAAGTTCGATTCTTGGCGGGGCTACCAGACCGGAATAGTAGTTTTTAACACTGCTTTCCGGTTTTTTATTTGTGGAGCCCCCGCCCAACGTTGCAGTTTCTTCCATCGCCCCTTCAACGCACAAATTCAAAAACAGCTTCTTCAAACGCTTTATTCTTTTCGTAATAAAGCATATGCCCGCCAACAATTTCCTTTACAGTCTGTTTCGGAAAACCAAACCGCTTATAATGTTCGGGACCGATATTATTATCTGCGGTGCCGGAAATCACCAACACCGGCACATTGAGCCGGCCGGTAGCCAGCGAGAAATCTGTAAAATATTCTTTCATACCCAGCGCCAACCGGCCAAAGTCATAATTACGCCTGGTAGAATTATCAACACTATCCAGCACGGCTACATTCACTTCATTGTCGGATAGCATCTTATATCCATTACCGCTCTTCCGAAACGCGGTGATCGCTTTGATGTATGCTGACAGCGTATCTTCTGCCGCATTGGCCCCAAAGTTTGTACCCAGGGTTTTATTAACAAAAGTAACCTGGTTTGCCAACGAATGATTGATAGACAGTGTTGCATTCATCAGGATTAAACCTTTCACGTGCTCTGGATATTTTAACGCGTAATTAAAAGCCAGTATGCCACCAAAAGAATGCGCCAACAAGTAAATCTTTTTTTTTCCACTGGCTATGCGTATATCCTCAATATCCTGCACCATCCTGTTCAAGCTGTAATCGCCATTTGCCGGCGACGCGGACCGGCCCGAACCCCGCTGATCGTAGTACCACATCGTTAGCTTTTTCTCCAACACATTTCCACCCATTACTTCAAAAGACTTGCTCCAGGCGCCCGGGCCGCCGTGAACAAAAATGCAGGAAGTACCCTTTCCGCCCGACGTAAGAAATAATTTCACATGATCACTGGTCATAAAAGAACTGTCGCTCAAAATGCCGGCATTACGGATGGGCTGGCTGTAACTATTAAAAGAAAGTAAATGGCCGGTAACAATAATGAATATCCCCTTCATGACTAGCTGAAATAATTAGGTTAAAAAATTGCACCAAATATACGAATGTTTGGCGCAGCAGCACCTTCGATTACCGGGCTTTGGTAGGGGCTGCACGCTATATAACTGGCGAAAAACTGGTTATATCGCATTTTTTTATATAGGGTCAATTATTAATTTCTACAATCCCCGATAAAATCAAGCGTTGATTACCAAAAGATTTGCAATCTTACAATACACAATAGAATCACTCCAAATGAGCCAGGAAAAAATCTTTATCATAGGCGGCGGCCTGAGCGGCCTGACGTCAGCGTATTTATTATCGAAAAAGAACATCCGGGCCACGATCCTGGAAGCCTCCACCAGGTTAGGCGGAAGAATACAAACCGTCAAAGGCGCCATCGACACCCCGTTGGAACTGGGCGCAACCTGGTTCTCGGATATGCATCCAAATTTGCTGTCCCTGATCGATGAATTAGGATTAAAGAAATACCCTCAATTTTCAAAAGGTATCTCATTATTCCAGACCAAATCCTTCGAACCGACGCAAAAATTCTTCGTGCCGGAAGCAGAGATCCCGTCCTACAGGCTGGCGGGCGGCACACAAATGTTAACCGATACGCTGGCGAAAAAGCTGCCGGCTGACAGCATCGTTTT
>JBQCFV010000682.1:0-4941 GCA_051958695.1 Chitinophaga sp.
GCCTGATCTGCGAGCTTTGGTTGATCACCTTTTCCTGGTTTCTTTCGCGCCAGGGGTTGGTGCTGCCGCCGGTGCGAGTGTAAGTGTCGTCCGCGGGGCTGTATGTGTAGGTATCGTATGTATACTCGTGGTTGTTCAGCAGGTTGTCCGCAAAATAATATGAATACAGGCCGGAGAGCTTCAGACCAGGCACACCGGGTATCTCCCACTCGCCGTCGAGGTTCATCTGCAGCTGCCGCCAATCGTTCTTGTATTTGCCGGCGTATTTGGTATTGAGATAGCCCCAGTTGGTCTCATTGTGTTTGATGTCGTTAAGATAATTGGGATTGTCGTTGGCGAAAGGCCGTTCCATCGGCGTATTGCGCAGAATGGCGAAACGGGCCTGCCAATAGTCGTCCACCTGCGGCACGCCCGGGTTTTCCCTTGTTTCCACACGGCCGTTGATGGACATGCCTACCTTGAGACCGTTGGCCACGCGGGCGGACACGTTGCTCTGGATGTTGGTACGCTCGAACTTGTATTCCCTGCCCAGCACCGAGTTCTGGAACAAGCGCGTAGCGGAGAGATAATACGTTACTTTTTCCGTACCGCCGGTGAAGTTGAGATTGTACGTGTTCATCGGCGTATTGCCTTTCACGATATAATCGCGCCAGTTGAAGCTCTGGTAGCCATACTCCGTGCCCTGCTTGTATTTTTCCAGCTCTGCGGGCGTAATGGCCGTAGTGATGGGATTTCCGCCCACCGGCACTACGCGGTTCATTTCCGCTTCCGCTTTCAGCGACATGTATTCGTAAGAATTATCCAGCACCTGGAGAAAACGCGTCCAGTTCTGAACGCCCCAGTTAGCCGAAAGATTGATGGAGCTGCGCTGTCCGAGCCTTCCTCTTTTGGTTTGCACCACCACTACCCCGTTCGCCGCGCGCACGCCGTAAATGGCTGCGGACGCGTCTTTGAGGAAAGAGATGCTTTCGATATCGTTCGGCGCAATATTATTGAACTGCCCCTGGTCCTGCTGCACACCGTCTATTACAAACAGCGGCGTGCCCATGTTGCGGATCTGGATGCTCGCGGATGCGCCGGGGCGGCCGTCTGCCATCCTGAAAGAAACGCCGGGCACTTTACCTGCCAGCGTGGTGCTCACGGTAGAGCCGCCGCGCACATTGCCGATCTCGTCGGCAGTAACGCTGGAAATAGCGCTGGTCAATGATTTTTTTCGCGTGGAACCATACCCTACCACTACTACGTCCGTTAACTCCGTTGCGGAGCTGGCAAGTACGACATTGATATTATTTCTTTCCCCCACGGCTATCTCCTGCGTCTTAAAACCTACCATGGTAAACACGAGTACCGCGTTCGGCTTTACGCTGAGCGTGTAGTTGCCTTCCATCGTAGTGAGCGTGCCGTTGCGGGTGCCTTTCTCGTAAACGGTCACCTGCGGCAATATGGCCCCCGTGCTGTCTTTCACGGAGCCCGTAACTTTGTGTGCATTGTTTTGCGCGAGCGCCGGCAAACACATGGTGCCGAGCAACATCAGCAACAGCAGCCGCAGCCGTGTGCCTTTCGTCGCCATGAAATGAGTGTGTGTACATTCGTTCATAAGTGAAATTGATTTTGGCTTTTAGGAAACATAGTTCTCCCATCAGGGCGCATACATCTTTTTAAAACGCCTTGCAATTGAGCTTGCGGAATGTATTGGAAAAGGGTTCTCCGCAGAACGTGGACCTGTTAGTTTATATCAGCCGGATTCGCACAATAGAAGCACGTTCCAGCCGATCCTCCGGCTGGGTGGAAGCTGGTCAACCTGCTTCTAAGTTCAGTTTCATTAACGCGATTCAAAGAAAGAGAAATGATTTTATAACGATTCGCCGATTTATTTCTTTTTTTCGCAAAAACGTACCAATTTCCTTTACGCTTATTTATTACTGCCGTTAAAAGATCTGCTTATTAATCCTATATTTGATTCAGCGCATAAAACACACCACGTTGAAAAAAAGAATGCTCATACTGATCCTTTTTGCGCTCTGTACCGGGCACGCCGCCAACGCCCAGAAACATTATTTCAGGCATTACCAGGTAGAGAACGGTTTGTCTCACAACACGGTATTCTGCATGCAGCAGGACCGGCAGGGATTTTTGTGGCTTGGCACCAAGGACGGCCTCAACCGTTTCGACGGCCACGCGTTCAAGGTATTCCGTCATATTCCCGGCGACAGCACGAGCATTGCCAGCAACTTTGTGTATTCGCTCGACGCGGACCAGAACGGACAATTGTGGGTGGGCGCCGGCATCGGCCTGTACCGTTATCTGCCCATGACGGAAAGCTTTGAAATGGTGAGAGGAACGGAGAAAAAAGGCATCGGCTCCATCGAGTGCGACAGCAAAGGATTGGTATGGTTCACGGAAGGAAATTCGCTGTTCAGCTATGATCCCGTAAAAGACACGCTCGTGCATTACGGAGATCCGGTGGGGAACGATGCGCTGACCGAGATCAGCTTCGACAGGAACGGCAATATGTGGCTCGGTTCATGGAAAGGCACCGTACGGCACTTCAACAGCAAAAAAGTGTACGACGTATTCAGCCATTCCCCGCACGCCATCAGCCGGCAGGTGACCGTTATCACCCCCACGCCGGACGGCAGGCTGCTGATAGGCACTTCCAACCAGGGCCTCAAGCTGCTCGACCCCGCCACCGGGAAGTACGAAGACCTGCTCACCGTTACGGACAACGACGTAGCCGTGTACGTTCGCCATATTCTTCATCACGAAGGAGACGACTACTGGATCGCCACCGAATCCGGCATATACGTGTACAACCTTGCCACGCGCAAATACATCAACCTGCGAAAAGAATACAACAACCCCTACTCGCTTACGGACAACGCCATTTATTATCTCCACAAAGACAAAGAAGGCGGCATGTGGGCGGGCACGTTCTTTGGCGGCGCCAATTATTACCCGCGGCAATACACCTATTTCGAAAAATGGTTCCCGGACAACAGCAGTAACACGCTCAGCGGGAACGCCGTGCGCGAGATCTGCGAAGACCGCTTCGGCAACATCTGGGCGGGCACGGAAGACAACGGCATCAACAAGATCGATGTAAGCACCGGGAAGATCACGCAGTACCCCGCCTGTAAAAACGGAATTTCGCACACCAATATACACGGCCTGTACGCCGAAGGGAACAATTTATGGATCGGCACGCTGGACAATGGCCTGGACAAAATGGACATTCCCAGCGGCAGGGTCGTGCGGCATTATTCCGCCGGCCCCGGCTCCTTCTCCAACAACTTCGTGCTCTGGATATACAAAGCCCGCAACGGCTCGCTGTTTCTCGGCACCGGCGCCGAGCTGGCGAAATACGACAGCGCAAAGGACGCCTTCCTCAAAACTGATATGGTGCCCTACAGTAACCAGCGCAGCATCGCCGAAACGGCAGACGGCACCCTCTGGGCCGCCACGGCGGACAACGGCCTGTACTGGTTCAACGAGGCCACCGGGCAGAAAGGCAATTACCGGCATATTCCCGGCGATAGCTGCAGCCTCAGCTCCAATATGCTCAACACCGTGTTTATCGACAGCCGGCAGCAGGTATGGACCGGCACCGAAGGTTTCGGGCTGAACAGGCTTACGCCTTCCACCGGCTGTTTCCGGCGGTACACCACCCAGCACGGCCTCCCCAGCGATTATATTTTCAAAGTGCTGGAAGACAACCACGGCAACATGTGGGTGACCACTTCCCGCGGCCTCGCCTGCCTGCAGCCGGAAACAGGCGCCATCCAGGTGTTCACCAGCATCAACGGGCTGCTCAACGACCAGTTCAACTACAACTCAGGCTACAAAGACAAAAACGGCCGCATGTACCTCGGCAGCGTAAAAGGTATGATCACCTTCAACCCGGACCGCTTCCTGCCGGACACTTTCGTGGCGCCCGTGCACATCACCGGCTTCAATGTAAAGAACAAACCCAGCTCAAAAAACGACAAACGCGACCTGTTCTTCACCAAAAAGATCGTGCTGCCTTATGACCAGTCCTCGTTCAGCATCGACTTTGCCGCGCTCAGCTTTACCGCGCCCGATATGATCTCCTACGCCTACAAAATGGAAGGGCTCGACAAAGAATGGACCTATCTCAAAACCAACCGCATCGTTTATTTCACCGATCTCAAACCCGGCCGCTATACTTTCAGGGTAACCACTACCGACAACAACGGCAACCTCGGCGACCGCCCCGCCTGGCTGGATATCGAGATCAGGCCGCCGTACTGGGCCACTTCCTGGGCTTATGTGATATACGCGCTGATCATAGCCGGCGCCTGCTATTATTTTATCCGGCAGTATCACAGGAGGCAAACGCTGAAGCACAAACGAAAACTGGAAGAGTTGCAGCTGAAAAAAGAAAAAGAGCTGTACCAGGCCAAAGTCGATTTTCTCACCAACGTGGCGCATGAGATCAATACGCCGCTGACGCTCATCAAAGGCCCGCTGGAACAGGTGATCGAAAATCCCGAGCGGCTGCAGGCCAACCGGAACCATTTGCAGATCATGGAGCGGAACACGAACCGGCTGGTGCAGCTTACCAACCAGTTGCTGGATTTCCGGCAAACCGAGGCCACCGGCTTCAGGCTTGATTTCAAACGGCTCAATATCTCCTCCATCCTGCAGGACACGTACGACAACTTCAGGCTGCCGGCCGCACAGAAGAAGCTCGATTTCAGGATCAGGATGACGGAAAAAGATATTTACGCGTACGCGGACGAAGAAGGTATCAATAAAATATTCAGCAACCTGTTCAGCAACGCCATAAAATACGCGGATAAAAAAGTGAAGGTCACGCTGCGGGAAAACGGGCAGCAGATGATACTGGAAGTAGCCAACGACGGCCCGCTGATACCCGGCCCGATGCGCGAAAAAATATTTGCGCCCTTCGTACGCCTGAAA
>JBQCFV010000683.1:0-15150 GCA_051958695.1 Chitinophaga sp.
GGCCGCGCAGCAGCAGGCGGAGAATAAAAAGCTGCGCATGGTAAAAGGCGAAGGGCTGGCCGTGACGCAGCAGTTTAATACTTCGTATACCGACTCGGTATCGTATTATCTCAACTACCCTGACGGCAGCCTGATACCCGGCGCCATCGTGTTTCCCGCGCGGGGCGAGGTGAAATCGAACCGTGAAATGATGGTGGCGCTGGACAGGTTTCTTGGTGAAGTGTATACGGACAACCGGCAGATCATTACCTCACTGGACAGCGTGTTCATGACCTCCGGCCGTCTTCGCGAAAAGATCCCCGAGCCCGTGATGAAAAACGTTGCGGAGCCGGGTGTTGCGCTGCCGCGCGATTTTGGGGAACAGCTGCCGCATAACGCATTCAAATACTATTTCAGCGTGAACGCCAAAGAAGGCATCGTAACAAAGAACGCGCCGGTACAGTTCGCCATCCTGCTGAGCCAGGACGAAATGCAGCAGCTCACCGACCTGCTGTCGCGCCTTTCAGGCGATAACCTGCAGCAGGACAGCAAAGCATTTCGAAAAATGCTGTACAGAACGTATGTGTCCTACGGCGCCGCCCAATGGAAAGGCAATGTCACGCGTTCGCTTGTGAAAAAAATGAAGCTGCCCGCGTTTATGGAAAAGGCCACCGGCATGCCCGTGGACGCAGGCGCGCTGGCGGCGCTCACCGTAAAGGATATCAGGAACGGCATGAGCACGGAGCAGTTCGAGCAGTGGGTGAAATACCTGCGCAAATGCAACCAGGTATTGAAGGTACAGCTGCAAACCGGCGACTATTTTATATCGAACGGCAGGCCCTATTTT
Source organism: Chitinophaga sp. (assembly GCA_051958695.1). GTDB lineage: Bacteria > Bacteroidota > Bacteroidia > Chitinophagales > Chitinophagaceae > Chitinophaga. The sequence continues at coordinate 827 of JBQCFV010000683.1, forward strand.
TATGTAGTGCAGCACGACTGGGAATATGGCAGCAAAGACCCCGTGTCCGTAGCCGCCGCAAAAGAAAAACAATGACCATGAATTTTCTCAATCTCAGCGAATCCGTGAAACACGCCGTGCATGTGGCGCAGGGGCTGGCGAAGGAACGGAAGCACGCCAGCTATGGCCCGCCGCATTTGCTGGCCGGGCTGCTGCACCGCGAAACGGGGCTCCGGCCTTTTTTGCAGGCCATCGGCAAAGACGCCGGTTACCTGCAGGAATGGGCGGAGGTGCGCATGGACGAATACCCGAACGCGCAAACCTTTTCTCCCGACATAAAAGGCACGCCCGAAATTTCCGACGTGCTGGAAGAAGCGGACGATGTGCGGTTGCGCATGGGGCTTGATCTCATCACGCCGATCTGCGTGCTGGCGGCCATCAGCAAGCCTAATACGGGTTTCCCCGCGGAGCAGATGAAATCGTACCCGCTGAAAGAACGCGAGCTGATCAGTCAGTACCTGGACGATGCGGCGCCCGTTACGAACGGCGTGATGGCTGAACAGGAAGCAACAGTCACCACCGGCGCGCTGGCGAAATATTGCATCGACCGAACGCAGGAAGCCCGTAACGGCCGCCACGACCCGATCATCGGCCGCGATGCGGAGCTGCGGATGGTAGTGGAAATACTCTGCCGCCGTACAAAGCCGAACGTGATCATTACCGGCGATGCGGGCGTGGGGAAAACCGCGCTGGTAGACGGGCTGGCGCAGCAGATCGTGTCGGGCAACGTGCCCGGCGCGCTGAAGGACGCCGTTATTATGGAACTGGACACCGGCAGTCTTATCGCTGGCGCGGCCTATAAAGGCGAAGTGGAAGACCGGCTGAAAAACATCATCGCCGAGATCAAACGCGCGGGCAAAGTGATCCTTTTTATAGACGAGATACATAGTCTGCTTGACCAGAAAGGCTCCGCCGGCAGCAGTGCGGGCAACCTCCTCAAACCGGAGCTGGCGCGTGGGGAGATCACCGTTATCGGCGCCACCACCATCGAAGAGTTCAGGAAGCTGATAGAACCGGAAAAAGCGTTCAGCCGCAGGTTTGAGATCGTGCAGGTGAACGAGCCCGACGACGCTGCCGCCATTCGTATGCTGGAATGCCAGCTGCCGCTGTACGAACGGCATCACGGGCTGAAGGTGGAAGAAGGCGCCGTGGCCGAATGCGTGCGGCTGGCGAGAAGATATATGAAAGACCGCCGCCTGCCCGATGCCGCCTTCGACCTGCTGGACAGAACGATGGCCGCCATCAAGATGATGAACGAGACCTCCGCGCCCGAGCTGGCGCAGCTACGGCTGTTTTTACAGGAAGAAACGGATCACGCGAAAGTATATACGGACATTCACCGGCGGCTGAGCCCCGTGCTGCTCGGAAAGCTGGACGCCGCGCCACCCGAAGGGCCTCCTGATAAACTTTTTCTCGAAACGATGCTTTCAAAGCTGGAAGCGCTTGCCGCGCTACATTCGGAAAGCGCGGGCCCGGAAGATATAGCGGCGGTAGTGGCGTTTAAAACAGGTATTCCCATCGGCAAGATCCAGGCAGGTGAAAAAGAAAAGCTGATGAACATGGAAGCGCAGCTGAAACAAAGAGTAGTGGGGCAGGACCATGCGCTGAAAGCCTTGTCTGCCGCGATCCTTGAATCACGCAGCGGTTTAGGGAAAAAAGGCCAGCCGATCGGTTCCTTCTTCCTCCTTGGCCCTACCGGTACCGGCAAAACGGAGCTGGCCAAATCGATCGCGGAATTTTTGTTCAACGACGAAAAGGCGATGATCCGTTTTGATATGAGCGAATTTAAGGAAGAGCATTCCGCCGCGCTGCTATACGGCGCGCCGCCCGGGTACGTGGGTTACGAGGAAGGCGGCCTGCTCGTCAACAAGATCAGGCAGCAGCCGTACGCCGTATTGCTGTTTGACGAAATTGAGAAAGCGCATCCTTCCGTTTTTGACATCTTCCTCCAGATCATGGACGAGGGCATCATCCACGACCGGCTTGGGAAAGAAGGCGATTTCAGCAACGCGCTCATCCTGTTCACCTCCAACATCGGCAGCGAGTGGATCACCGAGCGGTTTAACAACAATAACATTCCCACCGGTACGCAATTGATGGAGCTGATGGCAAAACATTTCAGGCCGGAATTTCTCGCGCGGCTTTCGGAGATCGTGCCGTTCAGTCCCATTACCGAAGAGAACGTCGTAAAAATATTTCACATACAGCTGAAGAGTTTGCTCGATGCATTGAGCCGTCAGCAGATCGTTCTGGAAATAAGCGAGGAGGCCGGAAAGTCACTGGCATTAAGCGGTTTCACGCCCCGGTATGGCGCGCGGCAGATCGCCGGCGTGATACGGAATCAATTGCGCAGACCGATCTCGCGGCACATCATCTCCGGTGACTTGCGCGCGGGACAGAAAATAAAGGCCGGCCTGGCGAACGGAAGCGAAACATTGGAATGGAAGATAGAGCCGTCGTAAAAAATTAATGCCGTTTTGAAAATGTTTTGGATCAAAAGACTTATTTTTATACAGACCCGTAAATTATTTGTTAATCTATTATCTCAAAAAAGTTCAGATATGTTCAATTATGAAATCGGCGGAAACGAACGTAAAGTGGATGCATCGGAAGCATTCGTAGACATATCGCCCAACAAGACTTTATTTATTCAGCAGTTAACCGCGAACGATCCTGTAAAGCCCGAAATCGTGGAAGGGCTTAAAACGGAAGAGGATGTGTTTCGTCACTTCAAACCCAGCGTGGGCGTTAGTTTTGAGAACAGCAACGGTTCCACCGTGGATGAAACGCTGCGGTTTGCCAACCTCGGCGATTTTTCCGTAAAGAGCATGGTACAGCAAAGCGACACGCTTCATGATCTGAAGGTGGAAAGCGATATGTACCTGAACATCATACGCCAGCTGAAAACAAATAAAACACTTAAAGCAACGCTCGAAAATCCTGACACCCGCCAGGCTTTCGCCGCCGCTTTGGAAAACCTTGCGAAAGAATTGAAGCAGCATACCTGATACACCGGCGATTGTTTTTTTGACCCGTTTACGAAAGGACCATATACTTTAATTAATACCGCTGCTCCGCTGCCGGACAGCTAAAACCGTACTTCATGTCAGCATCTAACGAAAGAATGCAGGAAGCCAGGGAGGCTCAGCCTGCCCTGCAACATGCTATTCCTGCGGAAACCGCGGCCCTGTCGCTCGACGAAAGTTTGCAGAAGCTCGTCAAGGCAGGCGGGTTCGACTTCCTGGAGGCCATACTCGACGGCTTGCAAAATCTTAACCCCGAAAGGAAGGCGAGAAAGAAGATATTCCTGACGGACCAGGATAAAACAGCGGAGCGGAAAGAGCTGCTGAAAAAAATACAGTTGTGGCAGGAATTGCTGCAGCGGCAGGGCACGCCCGCGGAGCTGAAAGAGGAATGCCAGCAGAAAGCCGACGAAACGGACGCGTTGCTGAAAAAGAACATCGGACGCGCGCTGGAAGCCACGCGGGAGCTGGAGCAGGCTTACCGTACCGTGCATCTTTTTTACAAGAACACGGAAAGCGACAAGCTGACGAACGTAGCGGTGCTCAATGCCTCGATGGAGCAGCTGTCCGATCTCGACAACCCGCGCTTTATCGATCATGTCGCGGCGGAGCTGAAGCAGAACTACGACCGGCTCGACCTGCGCGATAATTATTCCCTGCTGGTATTGCCGGGTTATCTTGGTTCCAATAAAGTGCTGGAACGCTGGGCGAAGATCGCGCATGCGAACAAGGCCATGCTGCTCACCGATTTTATGAACCTCGACCAGCCGGACGACGTAGTGGACCTTTTTACCGCGGCCAACCTCACCGGCGGCGACGCTTTCCGTTCCAACGTGATCATGACCTGTAACTGGCTGGTGGGCCGCGGGAAGGTGGAAGAATCGGGAGAGGAGGAAGACCTGCATGTGCCGGGTTCCGCGGCGCTGGCGGGGAAAATGTACTATACGTTAATGAGCCAGGTAACGGCGGGCAAAAAACACGGCGGCATGAACGAGTCCGACGGCGTGCGGTTCGACCTGAAAAAAAGTGAGATATCGCAGCTGGAAAGGCTGGGGCTGGTGCCGATGGTGAACGAATACGGCAAGGTGATGGCGTTTTCGGCGAAGACGCTTTTTAACGGAGACAATATCGGGTTGCAGACCTACTCCGTGGTGCGCGTGTTCGACTACATCACCAAAGTGTTGTTCGATTTCCTGAACCGCCGGGCGTTTGAGAACTGGAATACAAAAACCGAAAGCGACCTGCGGCAGCAGATCGTACGTTTTCTTGACAGCATACAGGGGCCAGACCGCCTAATCGAGCGTTTCAAGATCATGCGTTTTGAGCGGGACGAGGTGCAGAAAGACCGTATCCATCTGGATATCCACATCACGCCGTATTTCCCGGCGAAAAGCTTTGTAGTGAAGCTGGACGGGCATAAAGGGGATGACGAGCATACCACCTGGAATACCGAGTACGCGCCGCAGGCCTAGCCCGTTTTGATAAGATCGGCCGATTGTTATATTTGCAGTATACATGAAACAACTGCTGATATTACACGGCGATACGGACAGGACAGGCATCAATCATGCGTTCGCAAAAGCGTACCGGCAGGGCGCGGAAGAAGCGGGAGCGATGGTGAAGGAATTGTTTATCATGGACCTCAAGTTCAACAGCAACAAACAGTTCTCCAACCAGATCACGCCGCTGGAGCCGGACTTGCAGGCCGCGCTGGAAAAGGTACGCTGGGCAACGCACCTCGTGTTGTTCTGCACCGTGAACCACGATTCGATCCCGGCGAAGCTGTCCGGTTTCTTTGACAGGCTCTTTTTGCCGCAGCAGGGCGCGCAATCCGCTACGGCAGGCGGTCCTGGCTGGTACCCGGGAAAGTCGGCGCGCATCGTGTCCGTGCTCGATGAAGAAAGCTGGCGGGAATGGCAGCAGACGAAACAGCCAACCTATCACTCCATCAAAAGGAACGTGATGGAACGCTGCAGGATCACGCCGGTGCGTACCTGCACCATCGGGTTCGTGCATTCGCAGGAAAACGATTATGCAAAAAAGTGGATCGGCAAGATGCCTGCGTTCTGGCAAAAATTCATGTAAAATTTAACTGCGCGAAACGTCGTCAAAAAGATTTTTAGTTTATTTTTATTCAACAGACCGATTGTTTGGAACTCGGAAGACCTAAGTTTGTAGCTCAAATACTGCCATAGAAGAGAAACCATATCGTAACCATATTTATTTTTTTTCGTTGACCTATAAATTTTAAATCACATGGCATTCAATGCAAGATTAAACATGGCAGGCAAGCAGTACGACGTACTGAGCTGCAGTTACACCCTCAACAGGGATGTTGACCACAAGGGCCGCCCCTCCTCGGGCGTGTATGGCGGCACCATCGACGTGGAAGTGGAATCCACTGAAGACACGTCCATCATCGAAGCAATGGTGAACAGTCAGTTCAAGCCGTTTTCCGGCACCGTGCTTATCAAAAAGACCGAAGAGAACGCGAAGATGAAAGAAGTAACGTTTGACGGCGCTTACATCGTCAAATACACGGAAGGCATCAACGTGATCGGCTCCGACCCGATGAAGCTCCGGTTCACGATCTCCGCCCGCAAAATGAAGCTGGGCAATGCAGAGCACGTGAACGACTGGCCTGATGCAAAGGCCTAGTCCCTCTCCTCATTTTTTCCCTGCCTGATCTTTAACCCGTTTTTGTATTCGCATAGTCATATGCGATGCGGCGAGCCGTTTAAAGATGGGCCGGAAACATTTTTTCAGCAGCTAAATTTTACACATTATGGCATTTAAAGCAACGCTGCAACTGGGCAGCAAGGAATACGACGTACTGCAATGCAGCTTTTCGCTCAACCGCGATGTGGACGCCAAGGGCCGTCCTTCGTCCGGCGTGTATGGCGGTACCATTCATGTTGAAGTGGAATCCACCGAGGACACCTCCGTCATCGAATCGATGGTGAACAGCCAGTTCAAACCGTTCTCGGGGAAGGTCGTGATCAAAAAGACCGACGAGGACGCGAAAATGAAAGAGTTGTTTTTCAGCAACGGGTACATCATCCAGTATAACGAGGGTATCAACGTGATAGGCAATCACCCGATGACGCTCAGTTTCGTGATCTCCGCGCAAAGCCTCAAGCTGGGCAACGCCGAGCATGTAAACGACTGGCCGAAATAACCTGTAACACTTATAAAAGGTGTGTTGCCCTTCACCGGGCGGCACACCGCTTTCCGGGACCATGAGAAAACAACGACAGATCTCCGTTACCGTTCAGCCCAAAGCCAGGGCGAAGATCAGGCAGAAACCCCGTGCGAAGGCCGCGGTGCCGTCCACGCCGTCCGATCTTGAATACCTGACCCTCTTTGATACCTGCGTGATCAAGGCAGAAAAATTGGCGGAGGTAGATGCGGTGATCGATGAAAAAATACTGGTGAACCGGGTGCGGTATGAGCAGATCGCGCGGCTGGTGCAGGGCCCGACCATGAACTATGGTATGCCCGGGATCTCGCTCAACGGCAATGCCTCCGTATTCCAGCCGCTCCGGTATGCGCGGGGCATCATGCAGGCGGAGGATGTGGAAGCGCCTGATGTTTCGTTCAGGGCATTCCGGCCGCAGGGATTTTTTAATAACAGGGCCAACCCCTTCGACCTGGGCCTGGGCAATCAGCCTGATTTTTTATCGCTTACCTCGGGGCGCATCCCCTGGTTTTTTACCGCATGCGTACATTACCTCGAATGCAGCTTCAATTTTAACAAACATCTTCACAACGGCGACCCGCTCACCGGTTACACCGTGCAGGTGCCGGCCGGAAGGCCGAAAGTGGGGCATCCGCCGCCGTTCACCTTCGAGGAAAGCGCCGTGGACGCGATGCGGTTTATGAATTTCGACAAGGTGCGGCAGTGGATACTGCCGTTTATCCTGCGAAAGCTCGAGGCTTATAACGGTTTCGGGTATTTTAAATATAAAAAGATCAATACGCCTTATCTCTGGAGCTTTTCGAACCACTATACGAAAGGGAAGTATGTGAAAGACGGGAAATACGATCCCGAGGCGGTGTCGCTCCAGATGGGCGCCGCCGTGATCCTGAAACGGATGGAGGAAAGAGGGCTGGCCTATTTGCCAAGATTTTGAAAATGATGTTGTCGCGGTTATATATCATATTGTTGGGTTGCGGCTTTTTGAGTATGCATGCCTGTCATAACGCGGGAGGCAACCATGAGGCAGATGCGGGAAATGATTCGCCCGCTGCTGTCGCCGCGCTGGTGGCGCCTGTTAAAGATTCGGCGGCTGCTCCGGCGTTACCGCCAGCGGCGGATACGAATGCCGGGCCGGTGATACCTGGCGGGCAGCAGTCCTCCGTGCCGGTAAAATTGCAGCCGTCAGGGTCAGACGAGCGGGCGTTCCGGGTCTTCTACGCCGGCTTCCGGCAGGCGGTGAAACAGCAAAACGACGGTCTGCTGCGGGATATGCTGTACTTCCCGTTACAAACGGCGCCGCAGTGGACAAACGACGATCTCGAAAATATGCAGATAGACAGGGAATCCGGGAAAGTAAGCAGGCAGGAATTTAACAGCTACCGGCAGCACATATTTAACCGCGATGTGCGGCGCCTGCTGCCCGATGCGGGAGAAGACGCCCTGTCGGAAATAGACGGGGGCGGCAGCGGGGATTATTACAAAACCTTGCGGAAGTGTACTGACAAGGGTTCGAAGATGTATGAAGTATATATGCAGTACCCCGAAGAAAACGGGGGGGCAGAAAATTATTTCGCCTTTGTTTTCGGCCGCGTGAGCGGGCATTACAAGGTGATCGGCTACTATGCCAAATGGCCTGTCAAGGGCTGATCTATTACACCATTCAAAAGTGTTAACCGATGGAAGGAAAACTGAATGTACAGATCAATATAGAAGATACGCCTATTCTTCATTTTTCGTCCTTCACGCTGGAACAGCGTTTTAATGCGCACCACTATTTCGAGCTGCGCTTTCATCATGACGAAATGGGCGCGCCCGGCATTATTTCGCTGGACAGATCGCGCAGCTTTATGGGCAAGAACATTACCGTGCAGTTCGGAAAGGAGCCGGGGCAGGAGCAGCGTTTCACCGGCAAGGTAACGCGGGTGGCGCTTTCGCAGAGCCATGGCTATCACGGCACCCTGATCGTAAGCGGCTATAGCCCCAGCATACTGATAGACCGTGGCCCCGATCTCGGTTCCTACCTCAATAAAGACCTGGCCGCCGTGATCCGCAAAGCCACGGAAGACGCGCCGGAGAACGACCTGAACATACAGCTCAACCCTTCGCGAAAAGAGCCCATAGATTACCTCATTCAGTATCGCGAGAGCGATTATGAATTTCTCAACCGGCTTTCCGCCGAATATCATGAATGGTTTTATTACGACGGCGAAAAGCTTCATTTCGGGAAGCCTGATGAACAGCAGGAAGTAAAGCTGGTGTATGGCCGTGACCTGCATAGCTTGCAGTATGCCATGCAGGTGGCGCCGCTGAAAAGCCGGAAGTTCGCCTACAACCCGAAAGAAGACCAGCTGTTAAAAGCCGAGGCCAAAGCGGCGCCCGGCGGGCAGCCCGATCTTGCGCACGCGGTGAACGCTTCCAACGAATTGTATAGCCGTGTGCATTCGCAGCCGCTGCAGGTGCGCGTGGATTCAAAAAAAGAGATCGACACCTATGTGCAGAACGAGGAGAAGGCCAATATGGCGGACCTGCTGCAGGTTACCGCCAGCGGCGACAATCCCGCCGTGGGCCTCGGAAGGATCGTGGACGTAAGCATGAGCGTAAAGGAAGCGCTGAGCTTTACGGTGCAGCAGCTGGGCCGCTTCCTCGTTACCGGCGTATATCATCATCTCGACGGCGTAGGGCATTATTATCACACTTTCGAAGCGGTGCTCGCCGATTCAGAGCGGGTGCCCGTGCAGGCATACGACAAACCGCTGGCAGACATGCAGCTGGCTATCGTGGAGGATAACGAAGACCCGAAAGGGCAGGGCAGGGTAAAAGTGAAATTCAAATGGGAATGCAACTGCAACGATGTGAGTGAATGGCTGCGGGTGGCCTCGCCCAACGCGGGAAGCTCTGAAAAGGTCAGTAAGAACAGGGGTTTCACCTTTGTGCCCGAAAAAGGCGATCAGGTAGTGGTGGCTTTTGAGGAAGGTAATATCGCCCGGCCCATCGTGATGGGCAGCGTGTACCATGGCAAGAGCGGCAGCGGTGGCGGGGCTTCCAATGCCGTGAAGAGCCTGAGCACCCGCAGTGGTTCCACCGTTACGCTGGACGATAACGCCGGCAGCGTTACCGTGAAAGATCCCAGCGGCAATGTGCTCACCATGCACGGCGACGGTTCCGTTACGCTGGACGCGCCGCAGAAGTTCACCATCAATACAAAGGATTTTGTCGTGAATGCCGGCAACAGCATCGCCATCAACGCGCAGCCCGGCGAGCAGGGCGGCGGCGAAGGCACGATCGCTTTCAGCGCGAAAAAAAGCATCTCGGGCACGGCGGATACCGAGAATATTTCGCTGACCGCCACGGCAAAAGACGTGGAGATCAATTCCTCGGCCGGTTTGTGCAAGCTGGATTCGAAAGAGATCACGTTTACCGCCGCGGATAAATTTACGGCCAACGGCGGCACCGTTGCCAACATCATTGCAAACGAAGTGGAGATCAATCAATGTTAGACAGTATGGAATATAACCCGCATAGGCCGTCTCCCGGTTCGCCGGTCTACTATCACATCACCAGCGCCAACAAAACCGTGATCGGCGCACATGTGATGCAGTTCGTTCAGCACAAGCTCGTAAGGCTGCGCGTGCTGGAGCGGGACGAAGCGGAGCTGACGCTGGAATACACGATGCTGACTCAGCAGATGGAAGGCACCATCCGGCTGCATGACTGGGCCGCGGATATGGACGAGCTGCAATCGCCGCTGGTATTGGTGCTCGACCATCATGGGCGGCTGAAGGACATTCGGAATTTTGATACGTTGCAGGCCAAATGGACGGATTATTTCGCAGCGCGAATGCAGAAAAAATATAAACATCTCAAAGCGGCCGCGGACAATATGATCGCGGAAACGGGCCGGCTGCTCAGGGACAAGCAGCGGTTCATGCAATCGTTCGAAGGGTATGGCGCGTGGCGGTTCTTTTTCCAGGACGATTACGCTGAAAAGATATCCCGGCGGCGCGAGCCGTTCGTGCTGAAGGGGTACTTCGGCAAAGTGGACCTCCCGCTGCTGCTGGATTCGAAATGGGAAGAGGAGTACGAGCTGCGGCATCACCGCTACAGCCTGGAAAATAGAGCCGCGCTTGATACCGGGCAGTTTGACAGGAAGGCTTTTGCAAGAATGCTGAAAGACCTGACCGGCGTATTTAACATCAATGCCGCGCTGGAAGTGGATATGGAAGAGCGTTTCGATTACAACGGCGGGCACTGGCTGACGGCGGCCGAGCTGTTCCTCGAAACAAAAGTATCCGACTGGTACGGCATTACCTCGGCGCATACGCTTTCGCAGGTGACGGAGGGTGAAGCGGACCACCCGGAAAGATTGTTTTTCGCGGAAGCCGAAACCTGACCGATCAAATTTGTAAAACATGGGTTCAAAAAAATACATACCTGCAAACAGCTGGCTCACCTGCGACAAAGGCAGCGCCCCTTCGCGCCTGCTGGTGACCCATCATAAAAACACCCGCATCTACGGCGAGAACCTCGCCAGTGAAATGGACATGGTGCCCGGAGAAAATATCTTTCCCATGGGCTCCTGCTCGGTCACCGGCGGTTCATGCAAGCCTGATCCCATCTACTGGGACAAATGTAATGAAGGCGTAAAGGTGAACGGGTACAAACTGGTTTTTGAAGACGCCTGCCTGCTTTGCAAACAGGGCGGCAAGGTAAAAGTGGATTTTGACGCGCCCTCCGGTGGCGGGCCCGCGGCGGATGCGCTGACGGGGTTCGGCTTTGGCGTGAACAACGGCGCGAATTTTCTCGGGGGACAGTTCGCCGAAGGCGCCGGTACGTTAAATGATATAGAAAAAGAATATTTTAGGGGCAAGACGGTGGACGAGATCGCCGCGAGCAAAGGCGATTTCAAACGTGTGTACGGCGAAGAGCGCGTGAAGCTCGACCTGAAAGCCAAAGGATATGTGATCAATTCGGTGGATATGGGCTCCGGGCAGAACGGGCTTGATATCGGGGCGAAAGATGTGAAAGGCACAACGGACATTGTTACCGATGGAAAGTTCGCGACCCGCGGAGGAAAACCAAAGCTGGCCGGTACCAAAAGAAGCGGGAAACAGCTCAGCGATCACTGGCTGTCGAAGGGGCAGCATCATGGCACCAGCAGGGTGCAGCAATCGCTTCCGCCCGACGATGCGGCCCGTGTGCTGGATAAAGTGAACACCAATGATCCGAGTCTTAAACGGCTGGCGGCAGGGGTAGACCCGGAGGGAAAAATTTCCTATCATGATGTTGACCGCAACGGCAAAGTCGGCAATAAAGTTTCACTGGAACCTGCGAACGTGGTGAAAGGCGGATCAAAAGCCGCGAACGCCATCAACAATATCTCCACCAGCATCCAGGGCAACAAGGCCGTGAGCGCCGCGAATGATTTTCTTGTGCGGAACTCGTCCACGGTCAGCAAGGTGGGCAAAGTGGTAGGCCGCGGCGCGATCGTGGTGGGGATTGTTATGGAAGGCTACAATATTTATTCAGCCTACCAGGAAGAAGGACATTTTGGCGAAAAGACAAAAGAAGCCACCGGAGGGGCTATCGGCGCGTTGGGCGGCGCTTTGGTCGGCGCCAAGATCGGCGCGGCCGTCGGTGCGCTCGGGGGACCCGTGGGCGTCGTAGTAGGCGGAGTGGTCGGCGGGATCATTGGAGGGCTTGCCGGCAGCAGCGTGGGCGAATGGATCGGTGGCTGGTTTTAACTTAAATAATTACAATTACAAATGTTCAGAGATCATTTCAGGGACGAACAGTATTTTTCCGTTGAGACGGGCAGGTTGAAAGCGACGCTGGAAGCCAAACGAAAGGAGTTGCTATCCAAACCGCAGCCGTATTTTATGGAATATTACGCCATGGCCAATGGCCTGGGCATTTTTATTTCACTGGCATATTCGAGGGGCGTGCTGGTAAAGCGGCTGGTAGAGCCCTGCAGGGAAATGCTGGAAGATTACACGAATTGTATCGAACCGGATGCGGATTATTCGGATGGCGGCGGGCTTATTTATTCTGAGCTGCTGACCATGATCTCCCTCGGCGTGCTGCTGGACACCAAAACCGCGCTTGAAAAGCTGGGTCATAAACTTTCGGAGATCGGGTACAGGGATTATCTTGTCAGTTTTTTGCTTCGTTACGCTATGCCCGGGTACGAATTGCAGGAGGAATTGCTTTGGCCGGATGATGCGGCGTGCTCAAAGCTGAAAGAAATTACAAAGCTGCATAAAGCGGAAGCCGCGGAGGGATTATATGAATATCTTCAGCGGCTGTATTATACGCGCGACAATCTCGAAGATGAGTTTGGGTCGCATAAGAAAAACGATAACACCTATATCGGGTATTGGAGCTTCGAAAGCGCCGCCATCGCAAAAGTGATGCAGCTCGACGACTCGAAGCTCAAATCCAGCCCGTATTACCCTTACGACATGCTTCATGGCGACCCGCCGGGGACGCCGGAAGTGCCGGTAGAACCGCCGCCGCCAGAGGTTAAACATACGGAAGGAGATAAGCCGGCTAAAAAGAAATGGTGGCAGTTTTAGTGTGTTTTCAGAAGGCTACGCCAGTACAAAAAGACAATACGATCAAACCGGATACATTCGCATGGGAAACCGTTCATACCTTATCATTAATAAACCCGGCAAACCGCAGGAGATCCTGTTTGAAGGAAATAATTCCCTCGCACATTTCTGGCTGCTGCTGCTTACTGAAGAGGATATCGAAGATGTCCGCCTGCTGTACCGGGAGGCCTACCAGCCGGGGAATGAGGACGCCGAAACGGATACCGATATCAAAATAGATAAAGGCCTCGCGCTTGCAAACGCCCGCCGCAACCGGGATTACATCATGAAGGTATATCCCAGCCTGCTGCCGTATTACGACGAATGGGTTACTTATCTCCATCATCAGCCCAGCACCGATAATACATTGTTTGTAGACCTCGTACAAATAGCAGGCTTTTACGATAACCCCGATGCGTTCCTGGACAGCATCATTGCGTTTTACAAAAAAGTGGCCCAGCAGCAACCCGCATTTGAAAACACGCTGCCCGACACCAGCGGTTGGGATACAACGACAGACGGGTCATTTGCCGCGATCTCAGCCGATTACCGGGATTTGTTACGGGCCGGAAAGTATGTGCCAATGGGCGTTTCCGCGAAAACGCCGGGGAGCGTCAGAGCGCTTAATTACATCTGGGGGGCGGTCAGCCTGCTGATGGTAGGCGGGCTGTTCTACCTGTTCTCGTTATTCGCGCATTTGTGGCAGCATATATTGATCGCGCTTTTGTTTGCACCGGTGATCTTTATCAGCATCAAAGGTTTTCTGCTGGTAGAAAAATGGGGGGATAAGATGGCAAAACCGCCTCAGCATTCCGAATAATCGGACGTAAAAGTACCGTTCAGCGCGTAAAGCGAACCGATTTCAACATCCAGCTCGTCGTTGAGCCGCATCCATTGCTTGCCGTCCTTTTCAAACACGGAAGTAATGATGCCGTTAGCGCGGGTTACGCCATTGTCTTCGTACAGGATGCTTGCTTCCTGTTTATTTTTATGCAGTTCCACTACTTTATCATAGAAGCTGCCGCCGGGGGCGAGGGTTTCTCGGGTGTCCATGGTCGTATTTTTTTATAAAGGTAGGTAATTCCACCGGCGCCGCATTGCTGTTGCTCTTGGGATTATCCCTTAATTTCGCGTTATGAAAGCCGGTACATTTTTGCAAAGCACCTCCAAACTGGACGACGATTTTTTCGCTAAAGCTGTTATTTTCCTCACTGAACATAACAGCAAAGGTGCAATGGGCTTTGTCATCAACAAACTCTTCCCCCGAAACCTGAACGAGCTAGCAGCGTTCAGCGACAGCCCGGCGTTCCCGCTGTATGACGGCGGGCCGGTAGACCGCGAGCATCTCTTTTTTATACATCGCCGCCCCGACCTGGTAGCCGGCGGCACGCAAGTAACAGGCGATATATACCTCGGCGGGGATTTCACGCATGCCGTGCTGCATATCAACAGCCAGACGCTCACGACAAAAGA
>JBQCFV010000684.1:0-5649 GCA_051958695.1 Chitinophaga sp.
GCTGGTGGTGCTCGATACGCTGAAGCACCGTTACAATATCCCCGCCGCCAATTTTATCGGTCACGGCGATATTGCGCCGCGCCGCAAAGTTGACCCCAGCGCCATGTTCCCATGGGACAAGCTGGCGGAAAAAGGCTTTGGCCTCTGGTACGGCGATACTGCGCTGGTGAGCGTGCCGGAAAATTTCAATACCCTGCAAGGCCTTCGGCTGGTGGGTTATGATCTGCAGGATACGACCGCCGCCATCCAGGCGTTCAAACGTCATTTTATTCCTGCAGATTCCCTCACGCTTCCCGGCGAAATGAACGATGCCGCCAAAAAGATCCTGGTGAGCGTTATGCAGCAGGCATTATAAAGATGGTTACGATATGGGATAAAAAAAATAAGCGGAAAGAGAACTTTCCGCTTTCATTTTTCCACGTTACTCAATTCTAAATTAATAGAACGGATTCTGGTCCAGGGCAGGATTGAGATCTCTCTCTCCCGTGGGTATCGGCCACCAGTAATCGCGCGCTTTGTCAAACGAGCGGGTTGCCTGCCTTTCCCTCCTGAAATTATATATGTCGGTGTTCATCACCGTTTCCGCTGTTTTCCAGCGGCGGATGTCGTTGTAATACAGCCCTTCGCCTGCCAGCTCGATCCTTCTTTCGAGACGGATGGCTTCCTGCAGCTGTTGCTGGTTAAGCGTGCGGGAAATGAACGGCATGTGCGCACGTTTACGGATGGAGTCCAGCGCGGTGAAGATGGTAGCATCCGGCCCGGTGGCTTCGTTTTGCGCTTCGGCGTACATCAGCAGCACGTCCGCATACCGCAGCACGATGAAGTTGGTCTCGGACTGGCCGCCTTTCAGGTCTTCCACGGCTTTCGGCGGTTTCACCTTGTCGTAGATGCTGAATTTTTTCATACCGTAACCGGTGAATGAAAAACGGTCGTTCGCTACTACCTTGCCCATGTAGGTATCACCAGGGTAGGTCAGCGTGGCGTACATGCGCGGATCGCGGTTGTCCCACATATGCGCTTCGTCGTAACCGGAACCGGCTGCGGTGCGGGGCAGGCCGTTGTTCATCAGGTAAGCGTCCACCAGGTCCTGCAGCGGCGCGTTGGTGTTGTACTGCCTGCAGATGAGGTCAAAGGAGCTTCCCTGCAGCGGGTAGATGTACTGCACGTCGAAGATCACCTCGGTGTTGTTCTCGTGTTCCGGCATGAACAGGTCGCGGTAATCAGGGTAGAGCTGATAGCCAAAAGCATTGGCGTTGGTGATCACCGCTTTTGCGGCATCGGCTGCTGCCTGCCATTTGGTTTGGTCGTTCACACCGTTGTTCATCAGCGGGCTGGCCTCGTACAGCAGCACCCTTGCTTTCAGGGCCATGGCTGCGCCTTTGGAGGCACGGCCCGGTTGGCTGGCTTTGTTGTTCAGGCCGCTGATGGCGTTTTCAAGATCGGACAGCACCTGCGCGATCACTTCTGCGCGGGGGGTGCGGGGCAGGTCGGCGTCGGTTTTTTCGTCCGGCGGGTTGAGTATCAGCGGGGCGTCGCCGTAATAGGTCGCCAGCGTGAAATAATACAACGCGCGGAGAAAATAGGCTTCGCCTTTCATTATTTTTACATCGTCCGCATCCATGCCGGGCACATCATCGATCTTCGCGAGGAAAGTGTTGCAACGGCCGATGCCGCCGTAGCTGTCTCCCCATCTGCCGGTCACTACGCCGCCGGTGGAAGCGTTGTGCACGCCCATGGCCACGGAGTTGAAGCTGTAGGAGTTGCTGTAGTTATAGGCGTTGGGCGAAAGCGTTTCGTCCCATAATGCGGTGGCGTTGTTGGAGCCTTTGCCGCCGTAAAGACCGTCGTTGCGCAGTACGGCGTAGCAGCTTACCAGCCCTGCCGCTGCCGCGTCGGGAGAATTCCAGTAAGTTTCTTCCTGGTATCGGTCGTTCGGAGTTGTTTCGAGCAAACTCTGGTTACAGCTGGCTGCCATCAGCAACAAGGCGCTTCCGGCCGCTAATAATATCTTTTGCATATGCATGAGTTAATTAGAATTAAAAAGTAACGTTAATACCGCCGGTGAATGTTTTCAGCATCGGGTAGGTATACAGGTCGTTCCTGTCCAGCAGCGATTCCGGATCGAGATCTTTGTATTTTGAAATGGTGAGCAGGTTCTCTGCGTTCACGTATACGGATACACGGCTGATCTTGATCTTTTCCAGCAATGAAGCGGGCAGCGCGTAAGCCAGCTGGATGTTCTTCATGCGCAGGTAATTGCCGTCCCTGAGCCAGAAGTCGGACAGGTTGGTAAAGTTGCCGGTGCCGCCTGTAGTAAGGATGGGCAGGCGCGCATTCGGATTTTCAGGCGTCCAGGTGTCGCGGGTCCATTCCCAGGTGGCGTTGGCGCCGTTCACGAAAGGATAGGCGAGGTTGGCGCGGGGATATACTTTCACACCGGCCACGCCTTGCCAGGCAGTGGTGAGGGAAATGCCTTTCCAGTCTACGTTGAACCCGAAACCGAAGGTGTATTTCGGCATGATGGAAGAAGCGTTCATCACCACGCGGTCGTCGCCGTTGATCACGCCGTCCTGCTTCACGTCTTTGTAACGGATAAAGCCGGGGCGGGTATCGGTGCCCTGCTTGGGACCTTTCGTCACTTCATCGGGCGTCTGGTAATACCCGTCGGACTGATAGATATAATAGGAGTTGATCGGGTAGCCTTCTTTGATGATGGTGGCGCCGTCGTAGATGATCTCGCCGTTGAGGTCTATCACTTTGTTCTTGTTATAGGCCACGTTGCCCCACACGCCGTAGTTCACTTTATCCACGTTGTTCCTGTATTGCAGGGTGATCTCGTAACCGGTATTGTCCACCATGCCGATGTTGCGCTGCGGGCCGCCGAGGTTGCCCACCTGCGCGGGCAGGTTCACGGGGCGCAGGATGCCGTCGGTGCGTTTTTTATACACGTCGATGGTAAGACCGATGCGGTTCTGCCACATGTTCATATCGATACCGCCGTTGTAGGTGGTAGTGGTTTCCCAGTGGATGCTCGGATCGGTTTGGGACGTTTTTGCGTTACCCAGCTGCAGCTCGCCGCCGAAGCTGTAATCCTGCCCGGTGGAAACGGTGGGGGCGTAGCTGTAAAGTGCTACGGCCTGGTTACCCAGCTGGCCAATGGAAGCGCGGAGCTTCAACTGGTTGATGAAGGCAACGTTCCAGAATTTTTCGCGGTCGATGCGCCAGCCTGCGGACGCTGCCGGGAAATAACCCCAGCGGTTGTTGGGCGCAAAACGGCTGGAACCGTCCGCACGCAAGGTAAATTCAAAAAGGTACTTGTCGTCGTAGTCGTAGTTGGCACGGCCGAAGTAAGACATGATCACGTCCCTGGTGGTGCTGCCGCCGATGGCGTTGAACGTAAGACCTGCGTCGAGCGCGGTGAGCGTTGCGTCGCCATTGTCCAGGTAGCCGGTCATGGTGGCGTTGAACTGGTCTTTGTCGAAGTTGTCGTAGCTGGAACCGATCATGACAGCCACATTGTGTTTGCTGTTAAAGGTCTTTTTCCAGTCGAGCGTGTTATAGAAGTGCAGCGACAGGTCGTTCTCGTCCGTTTTGGCGAAACGCGGCGCGGTGGCCGGGCTGTTCCAGTTGATGGCTGCGCCGGTCTTCGGGTTGAAGGTTTGCAGGCGCGGGGTGTTGGTGGAAAGCAGGCCGTCGTACTTGTCGATACCGAACTTGATATTATAGGTGATGTCGAAGGGCAGCTTGTACTCCGCGTTCACGGTAGAAAGGAAACGTTGTACCAGCTTGGTGGTGAGCGCGCCGAAAGCCAGCATGCGGGGGTTCTCCCAGTTGTTGCGGCCGGCGGTCTTCATCCAGGAGTTGCCATAGCGGCCGTCAGGCAGCGTATCGGTGAGGATCGGCAGCGAGCGGCTCAGGTATTGCCAGAATGAGTTGTAGGTAGGCTGCGTATAGTTGCGGTAGTAACCGTCCAGGGTCAGGCCTACTTTCAGTCTTTTTGTTACGTTCATGGAAGCGTTCAGGCCCAGCGAATAGTTTTTCGCGTGGTTGGCGGGGCCGAACATGATACCGTCGCGGTCGAGGAAACCGAGGGAAAGACGGTACTGGTACTGGTCGGTGCTGGCGGCAACGCTCAGGTCGTGCTTCTGGATAGAGCCGTTGTCGAGCGCGATATCGTACCAGTCGCTTTTCGGGTAGATGAAGTTGTCCGTCTTCATACCTTCTTCGTATTCGGCGATTTCCGCGTCGTCGTATTCCGCTACCTTGTTCTCGTTCAGCAGCGCCTGGTTTTTAAAGCGCATGTACGTGATCGGGTCGCTGATAGCGTCCGGCAGGTAAGTGGCTTTGTGGAAACCGCGGTAGTAGCCGTAATTCACTTTGGCGGCGCCTTTACCTTTTTTGGTGGTCACGAGAATAACGCCGTTGGCGCCGCGTGAACCGTAAATGGCCGCTGCTGCGTCTTTCAGCACCGAAATGCTTTCGATATCGTTCGGGTTCAGCTCGTCCATGGAATATTCGATACCGTCCACCAGCACCAGCGGGTTATTATTATTGAGCGTTCCTACGCCGCGGATGCGGATGGTGGAGCGGTCAACGCCCGGCTGGCTGTTGCTCAGGTTTACAAAGAGGCCCGGCGTGCCGTGCAGCGCATTGCTGACATTGGTAATGGCCTGGCCTTCTTTTTCGGACATATCTATTGTGGCAACGGCGCCGGTGAGGGTCGCCTTTTTGCGGGTGCCGTAACCGATCACTACGGTTTCGTTCAGCTTCTGTACGTCTTCCTGCAGCTTGATGTCGAGCACCGTGGCTTTGGCGATCTTGATCTCCTGCGGGAGGAAGCCGATGAATGAGAATTTAAGCGTGGCGCCGGCGGGAGCGCTGATCTGGAATGCGCCGTTAACGTCGCTGGCTACGCCTTTGGAAGTGCCTTCCACCTGGATGCTTACGCCCATGAGCCGGCTGCCGTAGGTGGCGGAGGTCACCTTCCCGGAAATAGGGAGGTCCTGTGCGCGAAGGCCCAGGGAAGAGAGGCAAATAACCCCAAAACAAACCGCGAGGAAGCGGAAGAGGAGTGATCGCTTGAAAAGCTCCATAATCTTTAAATTTTACGTTGTTTGAATAGCTCGGTTGAATCGGTCAGGCATAAGGGCCATTGTACGACGATAAAAAAAAGCTGAGCAGCCGGTGGTTCCCGTGAGTAGCATTCGTATCAGTTTTTGTCCGGGTTTAATTCCCGGCGTTGCTGTTAACGTGGCCCCAAATCCATTGCGTTTGTATCAGTGTTATTTTAAATATCGATCCTGGCTTTTATGTTCTTTCGTTTCGGTTCAAAAATATGAAAATTGAAAACAAAAGTAAATAAATCGAAACCAAATTATAAAATAATCCGAAATTTCCGGCCGAAGAAAGAATAAAATGTTAAAAAAACGGGGCAAAATTGGGAGAAGGTTGAAAATGAGCTGATTAGTTATGAGACGTATTTTTTACGCGGATCGGTTTGGTCCGGTGAATTGCCTGTTTTTTGAAAAATCCTCCGTACTTTACAGGGAATTGTGATCCCTGTGAAATACAAGAAGGTGATTTTCAACATGCATAACAGCATTCTACGTTAATTTGTCATAATATTACAACCCATGTCAATGATCAATA
>JBQCFV010000685.1:0-7027 GCA_051958695.1 Chitinophaga sp.
GAAAGCTCAGTATCGAAATTACCGACGTACTGATGCACCTTCCTCTCCAACCCCAGCTCCCGGAAATTTTTCGCGGCGCGGGCGGCGATATTGGGGCAGCCTTCAATGGTATGCACATCTGCCCCCGCAGACGCCATATAAGCCGTAGAAAGCCCCATGGACGTCCCCAACTCCAGCACGGTAGACGCATCGAGATATTGCACGAGACGATAAAACAACTGCCCGTATTTCGGCGGCTTGGCGGCATGACGGGTAATGTCTTTCACTTTGCGTACGTTGGTGGCGCCCATCAGGGAGCCGGCGCCCAGGTCGGTTACGTTCAGCACTTCTTTGCTTTCCAGCAGCCGGGCCCGCAAGTCTTCCATGGGGGCATATGCGGGGAGGAAACGTTTTTTATTAAGCACCTCTTCCACCAACGCATATACGAAAGGCGAATGCACGCTATGACGGTTGCCCGCCGAAAAAAAATAACGGATGTATTTCCTGGCCAGTTCTGCCTGATGCCTTACACTCAAGTTGAAAAAATTTAGGTCTTTGCCGATCCCCGGAATGCGGGCCTTCCCCCGCTATCTTTTGTCGTTCAGCACATAACAGGGCGTTTGAGCGGCAAAGGTATAAAAATATGCTTAATACGTTGGTTGCTAATAAAAGCCTTTGGATTATGCAGTAGATTAATTTATTATCTTTGTTCCTTGGGATTTTTTGGCATTATATTTTCATTAGGGTTTTCTTAACATAAAAAAGGACTTTTAAGCATGCTCAAGCTAATCAGATGGATGATGCCGCTGTTGTTGATGGGATTTGTGACGATGACCGCCTCCGCGCAGGACACGACCTTCAAACCGTTGCCCGAAATGAGGCCGCCGCAGATACGCACCGTGGACACTACCATTAAGAAGATCATGGAAGACCTTCAGCGGGTGGCAGACAGTGATAAACAGAACGCAAAAGCCATCGAACAACTTTCGCTCGGCCGGGAACTGGACAATATCACCAAATACGACCTGATCAAGAACAACCTCATCGAGGCATCCGAAACCTACTATCTGCTCAACAAAAAGATAATCGACCTTAAATCCAGGACCACCACCAGCAACCTGGACGTTTTCATCACCTCGCTCAACAACCCTGAAAGCAAGGAGCTCGGCTTCTCGCTCAGCGACCGCGTGGTAGAGCTGGTGGAAAAGATCGTGCTCAAAGGGAAAGGCGACAAGAACGAAAGGAACAGCAAGCTGGTGGAATCCACCAAATCCATCATCAACAGCCCGATATTCAAAAGCTTCACTTCCCTCACCCCGCCGCTGGCCATCGCCAGCTCGGTGATGAACTTCCTGCATAGCGTGGCGCAAAGCAACAAGGCCATCAATACCAAGCTCCTGCAGGAATTTGAAAAAGAACTGAACAAATACGTGATCTATTACACGGCCCTCAACGATGCGAACCAGAAGTTCGAGTTCGGGCTGAATTTCAATAAAGACCAGCTTTCGCTGCTGCAGGACAATATGTACGACCACCTGGCCTTCACCTCGAACGTACTGAAAATGCCCCTGCCCGCACGCGGGAACAAAACCATCGCGGAATCGCTGAACGACTATTTCATCACGTTCAAAAAAGACAAGGTTATTGAGTTCTTCCAGAAGCTGGAAGCCCAGTACACCAAAGGCGGCAAGATCAATTATGAAGTGCTGCTGCGGGACAATCCCAACCTCAAAGAGGCCAATAACCAGCTGGAAGACCTGGTGCTGCAGACCAAACGTTTCGAGAACCTGTACAACGAATACTTCAGCCTCCTGGATTCTTATTACACGAAGGTGAACCACTCCCTGCGCCTCGCGCAGGACAATGCGCTCGCCGAAAAGTCCGTCGTGGAAGCCAAACAGGCCGAGTTCCGCTCGCTGAAAGACGATGCGGTGAAGGAAATACAGGCCTCCATCAATATGAAAGAGCTTACGCTCAACGTAGACAAGATCAAATACCGCTACAGGATATTCTAACTTTTTCCATTGTACGCCCCAAACGGAATTACGAACGGCTTATACCCGTTCGTAATTCTTTTTTATAGAGTTTACCTATACTGTCTTACCTTGCGATAAATTCCAACTATTTCAGAAATATGACTACCGTACAATTAGAATATGTGGTAGCAGTAGACACCTACCGGAGCTTTGTAACCGCCGCCGAAAAATGTTTTGTGACGCAGCCCACCCTCAGCATGCAGATACAGAAGCTGGAAGACGAGCTGGGCGTGAAAATGTTCGACCGGAGCAAATTGCCCGTGGTACCTACGGAGATCGGCATCGCGGTGATCGCGCAGGCGCGGGTGATACTGAAAGAGAACGCGCGCATCCGCGAGATCATCGCCGACCAGAAAAAGGAAGTGCAGGGCACGTTGAAAGTGGGCATCATCCCAACCCTCGCCCCTTACCTGCTGCCGAGGGTGCTCACCGCCTTTATGAAGAAATACCCGAAAGTGAAGCTGGAAGTGTGGGAATATTCCACCGAACAGATCATACAGCTGCTGCGCCAAGAACAGCTGGACTGCGGGCTGCTGGCCACCCCGCTGCACAACCAGCACCTCGAGGAACACCCGCTGTTCTACGAGAACTTCGTGATATTCACCGCCAAATCGCACAAGCTCTCCGACAAAAAGCTGATCCAGCCGGAAGACCTGGAAACCAAAGACATATGGGTGCTCAACGAAGGGCACTGCATGCGCAACCAGGTGCTCAACATTTGCCGCGACCGGTTCAGCATGGGCGAGTTCAAAAACCTGGAATACAACACCGGCAGCGTGGAAACGCTCAAACGCATGGTGGAGCTGAACGAGGGGTACACGATCCTGCCCGAGCTCTCCCTCCAGGACCTGAGCGCCAAACAAATGAACATGGTGCGCTTTTTTAAGGCCCCTGAGCCCACCCGGGAGATCAGCCTGGTCACTCACCGCTATTTTATAAAACAGGCCGTAATTGAGGCGTTTAAGAAGGAAATTCTGGCGCATGTGCCGGAAAAGATGAAAGCGAAAAAGACCCGCAAGGTGATCGACATCGAGCTGGACAAGAAATAATCGTCTGCGGAGTGCAAAATTATTGAAAGTGTGAGTGTCGAGAAAGCGGCATTAAACCTGAAAGACACAAAAAAGGGTAAAGCGTTGCGCTTTACCCTTTTCTTTTATCATTTTCGGACACGCCTATTTGTCATTAGGCACCTTCGCGTCCGTATAGTTATTTTTCAGCTTGGGATAGGCGGTTTGCATGATGAGATCGTTCATCACGTTCACGGCCTCGCTCAGATAAGGATCTTTATAACGCGCCTTGATCCAGTCTTTGTTGCGGGAGATCTTCACCGTATCGTTCGCCATTTTGTCCAGGTCCACCTTCAGGCTGGTGATATTGAGCGGCGCTACCTTGTCGTTCACCGCGTCGTAGCGTTTGGAAGCGGCGGCGTTCTTTTTCATATCGGCCCTGTAGCTGGCGAGATCAAGCGGGTAGCTTTTCTGCTCGTCCATTTTTTTGAGGGTGGCGATATTTTCGTTGATCATTTTGAACGCTTCGTTGGATGCCACGCGCTGCGCGCTTTTGGCTTTCAGCGGTTCCACGTCCACGGGATCGCGCCAGGCGGTGTAATTCGCTTTGGGTATCACGTCCCATTTAAGGGCGTCCTTGTCGCGTTTTTCACCTACCTCGTAGTACGGTGAAGGCAGCACTACGTCGGATTCCACGCCTTTCAGCTGGGTGGAGCCGCCGTTCGCACGATAGAATTTCTGCACGGTGAGCTTGATGCCGCCGAGGCTGCCGCCCAGGTCCGCCCGCACAAAATTATCCAGGTCCAGCAGGCGCTGCACGGTGCCTTTACCAAAGGACGACTGGCTGCCGATGATCACGGCGCGCTTGTAATCCTGCATGGCCGCGGCCATGATCTCCGAAGCGGAGGCGCTGTATTCGTTCACCATAATGGCGAGCGGGCCTTCGTACTGCACGGATTTATCACGGTCTTTCTGCTGCTGTATATCCCCCCCGCGCGAACGTACCTGCACCATGGTGCCTTCGGGCACGAACAGGCCGGCCATCTTGATCACGTCAGGGAGAGAGCCGCCGCCGTTAAAGCGGAGGTCGAGAATGATCCCTTCTACTTTTTCTTCTTTCAGCTTCCTGATCTCTTTGGCTACGTCGTCATAGGAAAATGCGCCGTCGCGGTCGTTGAAGTCCGCGTAAAATTCGGGGAGATAAATATACCCGATCTTATGCGCCCCGCTGATGATGGCGGATTTGGCAAAAGTATCGTCGAGCTTGATCTCGTCGCGGATCAGCTGTACTTCTTTGATGGTACCGTCCAGGCTTTTTACGGTGAGCCGCACCTGCGAGCCTTTGGTGCCGCGGATGATGGTCACGGCCTCGTCAACGGCGTAACCGCTGATGTCCACGGCTTCCTTGTCGCCTTCGCCTACTTTCAGGATCACGTCGTCCGCTTTCAGCCTGCCGTCTTTCCAGCTGGGGCTGCCGGGCACGATGCTTACGATCTTGATACGGCCTTCTTCTTCACGCAGCTGCGCGCCGATACCGTAAAACTTACCGGCCATCGATTCCTGGAAGGAACGTTTTTCAACGGGCGGGAAATAATCCGTATGCGGGTCCATCGTAGTGGTGATGGAATTGATATAGAGGGAAAAACGGTCGTCCTGGCTGGTGCGGTTCTTCAGCCGGTCGAAATACCGGTCGTATATCTTTTTTACGCGCGCGCGGGCTTCGGTTTCAAGCTGCGCGTCTGTTTTACCGACTTTGTCCTTGTCTTTATCCTTGTCGCGCTGATCGAGCAGCTCGGCGTATTTTTCGAGCGTGCGGTATTTCAGCGATTTGCGCCAGGCTTCTTTCCGCTCGGCCTCGTTCGCCGGCCAGTCGATGTTCTCCGGGTCCATCACCATCTTTTCCGTTTTGGAGAAGTCGAAAGGTTTGGCGAGTATTTCCGGGTACAGCGTGGCTACTTCCAGCGTACGTTTTTTAATGATTTCGGTGGTGCGGTTGAAAAAGTCGAGCGAAGCTCCGTTCAGCTCGTCGTCCACGTGCGTTTCCAGCTGTTTGAGGGCCTGTATGTCGCTTTTCAGGAAAAATTTCTTTTCGCCGTCCAGGTTTTTCAGGTATTTGACGAATACTTCGCGGGAAAACGCGTCGTCTATCTTTTTCGGCTGGTAATGGCCTTCCTTCAGTATCTGGCCCACCAGCGAAATGATGGCCTGGTACCGGGTCGGGGGATCGTCCTTGGCGGCGATCTTGGTAAATGCGAATATGCCAGCGGTAAGACAAAGAAGCATTACCGGAACTATCACTTTCAGTTTCATCTTCATAACCCAAAGATCAATTACAAAATATCAATTTAAAGGATGCGGACGGTTGTTCCGAATCCAGTTCAAATATAAGTCTTATCACCCAGCGGACACGCATCATTCCACGGTCCGGCGGGCATTTTAACATATTGTTGCCGGTAAAAAGCGCGTATTTCCTTCACCTGTTACCATTGGAACAAACATTGCGCCATTCGTAACCGGTAATCGTCATCCGTACTATTTCACCAGTTTATACACGCCCCCTTTATTGCTGGCGCCCGCGATGGTAACGAGCATGTACAGCTCGCCCGCATCGTCCTGCCCCCAGCTGAGCAATTGCAGGTTGCCTTCGGGCTTGTTCCCGAAAACGAGGTTTTCCCGCACCCATTTGTTGCCTTTCTGCGTCAGCGTCCAGGTTTTGCCGTTATAGTCGCCGAAAACATACTTCCCTGCCAGCGCCGGCACGGCTTTGCCGCGGTATACATATCCGCCGGTAACGCTGATGCCGTCGTCGTGATCATATTCGTGGATGGGCGCTATCAGCCTGCTTTTGTCGGCGCCTTCGGGCACGTTGTAATCGTGGTAGCCTTCCATGATCCGCCAGCCGTAGTTGCCGCCTTTGGTGATGATGTCCACTTCCTCGTATTTATTCTGTCCCACATCGCCGGCAAACAGGCGGCCGTTGGCCTTGTCGAAGGAAATGCGCCAGGGATTGCGCAGGCCGTAGGCCCATATTTCGGGACGGGCGCCGTCGCGGCCCGTGAAAGGATTGTCTTTTGGAACGGCGTAGGGCGCCTTGGCGCACCACTTTTTTAGTAGAAGTTCCGGCCGTATTGTCCGAAGGTTTGTTCACCCTGTATTCCGCCACCACGCTTTTATGGTTGAGGCCCCTGCGGGCGTTGGCCACGGGCGCGCTGAAGTAGAGGTAGAATTTGCCGTTCGTTTTGAAATCGGGGTGAAAGGCCATGCCGAGCAAACCGCGTTCGTCGTACGCCGGGTTCACTTTCACCATATCGGCGCTCACGTCGATGAACGGCTCGTCCTGCAGTTTGCCGTTCTGCACCACCCACACCCGTCCTTCTTTCTGGACGATAAAAAGGCGGTGCGAACCGTCCGCCGGCGTGGCCATGCATACGGGCGACTGCACCCGGTCCGTCACCAGCTGCAGCTTCGCCTGCTGCGCGTGAAGGCGCCCTGCGGCGGGAAAGAGCAGGGCTCCGGCTAATATCAGGTTCACCAGTTTCATACTGCGATGGAATTTTAGGAACTAAAAATAATCAAAGCGATCATACTTGTCGGAAAAAGTTGACCGTTGGATAATGAGCAGTTTGACCGGAAAGGATTAATTTTACGGCCGCACAAAAACTTACAGATTGGACGAATCCGCCATCCTGCCGAACGACCCGTATGCATCGCTGCGATACAAAGAATTCAGGTACTTCCTGGTCATCCGTTTTTCCCTCATCTTCGCGCTGGCTATGCAGTTCGCCATCGTGGAATGGAAAGTGTACCAGCTCACCCACGACCCGCTGAACCTCGGCCTGATCGGCCTTGCGGAGTTCGTGCCCGCCATCAGCCTGGCATTGTTCGCCGGCAACATCGTCGATAAAAGAGAAAAACGCGGCATGGTGCTCAAATGCATCAGCGGTTACCTGTTCACCGGCACCGGGCTGTTCCTGCTTACCTGGGACGCGCTGATGGCGGGCGTGC
>JBQCFV010000686.1:0-8732 GCA_051958695.1 Chitinophaga sp.
TAAATCCCCCCCAGGCGTAATGTTGGACTTTTCCTTTCAGATAGAATAATTTCGGGTCTGGCATTTTTTCCATTGTTAAGCTGTAAAAATAGAAAAATAGCATGGCTTCTCATCATATATTAGGCAGAAAGGGAGAGGAGATAGCGGTGAAATTCCTGCAGGAAAAGGGTTATAACATCCTGCACACCAACTGGAAGCACGGGCGGAAAGAGATCGACATCATCGCGCGGCACAAAGGCACGCTGGTGTTCACGGAAGTAAAAACAAGAAGCGGCCAGGCCTTCGGTATGCCGGAAGAGGCGGTGAACGGCATCAAGGAAGCGCATATCCGGTACGTGGCGGAAAACTACCTGGAACGCTTCCAACCCAAAATCGAAGCCCTTCGTTTTGATATCGTTTCCATTACGTTTATTGCTGGTAACCCTATGGAAATCATACATCTTGAAGATGTATTCTGAACGCTTATACGTTGGTTAACACCGAGTTAACAAAATCAACATATAAAAGGATTTAAATAGTTGTATATTTGACTATCCAATCTTTTGACCACCTCCTGTAAAGAACCGAAAGCATCAACCATAAACGGTTCTTTATGTATTGCTGGAGCTTACTTTTTTTCATCCATATGAGTGTGACAGACATGAGGAGTGCAACAGACATGCAACAACTGCCTGCAGCAAAGGGGCATGTACGCATACAAGTACCCGCGCTTGCTTGCCAGCAGGGCACCGTGCAATGCACCATATATGACGCTCAGCAAATGCCGGTGAGAATGATACCGCTTGAAGCAGGACATGAGCGCGGCGTGTATACGTTAAGGTTAGCCAGTCTTCCTTCCGGGAAATATACGTTGCAGGTGAAAGGACAGGCGCTGAACGTACAACTTGAACAACAGGATATTTAGTTATAGAGTCATCCCCCCAAACATAGATCCCCCGAAGCATTTCGGGGGACTTTGTATTTCAGGAGGGCAGGGGCGGATCAATACCCGTCCACCAGCACCTCGTACAGCTTTACTTTTAACTCTTCCAGGGAAACGTTCTGCGTAAGCTGCCCGTCCTGCGCATAGGAAATCGTGCCGCGCTCTTCGGACACCACGATCGCCAGGTTGTCGCTATGCTCCGTGATGCCAACCGCCGAGCGGTGACGCATGCCTACACGCGTGGGCAGGTTCGGGTTTTCGGACATCGGGAGCATCACCTTGGCCGCCAGTATCTTGTTGCCCACGATGATCAGCGCGCCGTCGTGCAGCGGGCTGCTTTTTTCAAAAATACTTTCCAGCAGCTTGGCGCTCACATTGCCGTCTATCGAAATACTCGACGCGGAATCGAACTTCACGCGGTAAGTGGTGGAGATCACGATCAGCGCGCCCGTCTGGCTGGCGGCCATATGCCCCACGGCGGTGATCACCTCGTTGATGATATGCTCTTCTTCCTTATAACTCTTGAAACGGTCGGGCAGGAAGAGCTTGGTAAAAAAGCTGTCCTTGCTCAGGGGCGTCTTTTTCCCCAGCACCAGCAAAAACTTCCGGATCTCCGGCTGGAAGATGATGATGATGGCGATAAGCCCGATGTTGATGAAGTTCTGGAGAATATTGGTGAGAATGGGCATTTCGAGAAAACGCATGATAAAGTACACGACGTACACCATCAGCAGCCCGAGAAAAATATTAAACGCCAGGCTGCCCTTGAGCAGCCGGTAAAGCTGGATCACCAGGAAGATAACGATCACCAGGTCGATTACATACAGCCAGCGGAATTCAAATCCATAAAATTGGGAAACATCCTTCAGGTTGTAAAAATAAAAATATTTGACTTTAGCTATGCATTTTGCAGAAAAGAAACGATCGTTATCGCTTCCATGGCCTCTTTTACGTCGTGCACCCTCAAAATCGACGCACCTTTCTGCAAAGCGAGGGTATTTACGACGGCCGTTCCGTTCAGCGCTTCGTTGGCCGATCCGCCCAAAAGCCGGTAGATCATGCTTTTGCGCGACATGCCGGCCAGGATGGGCGCGTCCGCCAGGTGAAGCAGCTCCATCCGGTGCAGCAACTGGTAATTATGCGCCAGGGTTTTCCCGAAACCAAAGCCCGGATCGATGATCACGTCCGCAATACCGGCGCGGCGGCAGGTTTCCGTTTTGAAGATGAAATAATCCAGCACCTCGCGCACTACATCGTCGTACTGCGGGTTTTGTTGCATATCGGCGGGCGTGCCTTTCATGTGCATGGCAATATAGGGCACTTTGAGCGCGGCGGCGGCGGGGATCATATCGGGGTCCATTTCGCCGGCGCTTACGTCGTTGATAATGGCGGCGCCTGCGAGGATGCATTTTTCCGCCACGGCGGCATGCCAGGTGTCCACCGACAGCACGGCTTCCGGGTAATGGTTCACCAGCGCGTGGATCACGGGCAGCAGGCGTTCCAGCTCTTCGGCTGGGCCGACGGTCTCTGCGCCGGGGCGGGTGCTTTGCGCGCCGAGGTCGAGCATGGCGGCGCCCGCCTGCAGCATTTCGCCGGCGCGGGTAACGATGTGCTGCAAACTGCGGCTGCGGCTATTGGCGTAAAAAGAATCGTCGGTAATATTAATAATGCCCATCACCACGGGACGGGAAAGTGAAAGCAACTTTCCGCGGCAGCGGATGGTAAAATCTTTGCGTAATAGTGTATTTTTGGAACCCAAGCGATAATAACGTATTAACAATGAGGGAATGCGCTTCCAAAGTTATCGCAAAAATGATTAAATCCGCATTTGAATGACTTATCAGCAGGTGATCGACAGCAGCAAGGAGATCTTTATCAAAAAAACAAAAGACTACGGCACCAGCTGGAGCGTGCTGCGCCCGGTGTCCATCATGGACCAGATCTTTATCAAAGCCCAGCGCATCCGCACGATACAGGAGCTGGGCGTGCAGAAAGTGGCGGACGATATCGCGAACGAGTTCAGGGGCATCATTAATTACGGCGTGATCGCGCTGATGCAGATGGACCTGGGGACGGACGACCCTTATACCGACCTGCCGGTGGACAAAGTAGCCGCGCTGTACGATGAAAAAATAAATTTCATCCGCAGCGTGATGTTAGCCAAGAACCACGACTACGGCGAAGCCTGGCGCAGCATGAGCCAGGAATCCTTCACCGACCTCATCCTCACCAAGCTGCTGCGCATCAAACAGATACTGCGCAACGACGGCAAGACCATCATTTCCGAAGGAATGGACGCCAATTACGTGGACATTGTGAATTACGCGGTGTTCGCCCTGATACTCCTTGAAGAAAAGCAGATTAATTGATATTTTGAGCAAGATAGGGGAACGCGCATGCCGCGTTCCGCCCAACCTTTAAAAACCAAACATTGACGGACGGGACCCGGCAAGCATGCAAGGTCCCATCCGGCGTAAAAAACAAACCTTAACGGATGAAACCGATCCTGATCCTATTCCGCATCCTCGTTGGCGTGCTGTTCATCTTTTCCGGGCTGATCAAAGCCAACGACCCGCTTGGCCTCAGCTACAAAATGGACGAATTTTTCGAAGTGCTGCACCTGCACTTCCTGATACCCGCCTCCCTGGCTTTTTCCCTTGTTATGAACGCCTTCGAGATCATCGCGGGCTTTGCCGTATTGCTGGGTTACCGCATGCGGTTCTTTTCATTCCTGCTGCTGATACTGATCGTATTCTTCACCTTCCTCCCCGGCTTTGCGCTGTTCAGCGGCCTCATCCGCGAATGCGGCTGCTTTGGCGACTGCATCAAGCTTACGGCGGACCAGTCTTTTTACAAAGACCTCATCCTGCTGGTGATGATCCTCGTGATATTCATCTACCACAAACGCATCAAACCGGTATTCCCGCCCAACACCACCAAAGGGCTGATGGGCCTCGCCATCCTGCTGCCGGTGGCGCTGCAATGGTACACGCTGGCGCATCTGCCCGTGGTGGATTGCCTGCCATACAAAGTAGGGAACAACATCATGGAGAAAA
Organism: Chitinophaga sp.; assembly: GCA_051958695.1. Classification (GTDB taxonomy): domain Bacteria; phylum Bacteroidota; class Bacteroidia; order Chitinophagales; family Chitinophagaceae; genus Chitinophaga. The sequence goes on from JBQCFV010000686.1 coordinate 3,979, forward strand.
TGAAAGTGCCGCCCGGCTCCACGCCCGACGTGTACGAAACCGTGCTGATCTATGAAAAAGACGGCAAACAGCAGGAGTTCACCGCCGACAACTATCCCTGGCAGGATACGCTCTGGAAGTTCGTTGACCGGAAAGACAAGCTGGTGCAGAAAGGCAATGCCGAGCCCGCCATCAAGGATTTTGTGCTCACTGATTTTGACGGGACGAATATGAACCGCGCCGTGCTGATGGAATCCATGCCGGTGTATCTTTTCCTCGTGCGCGACGTACGCGATGCGGGGCATGGATGGGAAGAAAAAATGCAGGCGCTGGAGCAGCAGTTCAAAGAAGGAAAGATCGTGCTGTACGGCGTAACCAGCTCCAACAAAGCGCTGGTTGAGCAGTTCCAGCAGGAACGCGGCATCAGCTTCCCCTTCCTGCAGATGGACGGCACCGCCATAAAAACGGCCGGCCGCAGCACGCCCTGCCTGCTGCTGCTGGAAAAATCAGTGATCAAAGGCAAATGGCATTATAACGACATTCCTAACTTTTCAAAATAGATGTTCCGTTTTTTCCTCCGCAAGCTCGGTTACGGCATCCTGGTACTGCTGGGTGTGGTGATCGTCGTTTTCCTGCTGTTCAACGTGCTGCCCGCCGATCCCGCGCGGCTCACGCTCGGCCAGCGCACCGACCTCACGTCGCTGGAAAACGTGCGGAAGGAATTGCATCTCGACAAACCGAAAGGCATACAGTTCCTGCTGTACCTGAACGATCTCAGTCCCATCGCCATCCACACCCGGCAGGAGCTGAACGAATCGCTGAACGGGGTGGCTCTTTTCAGCGTGGGCGGCAGCAAGGCGCTTGTGCTGAAAACGCCTTATCTCCGGCGAAGCTACCAGGGGAAAAAAGACGTATGGGAAATACTCATGGAGGCGCTGCCGGGCACGCTGGTGCTGGCTTTGGCTGCTATGATCCTTGCCACGGTGGCGGGCATTGCGCTGGGAATTTTGTCCGCCGTAAAACAAAATACATGGATGGATACGGGCGCCGTGTTCGCCAGCGTGATCGGCATTTCAGCGCCGTCGTTCTTCACCGGCATCGTGCTGGCTTATGTTTTTGGTTTTGTGCTCACCGATTACACCGGTCTGCACATGACCGGCAGTCTTTTTGACATCGACCCCTTCGAAGGCCGCGTGCTCAATCTCCGCCATCTTATACTGCCCGCGGTCACGCTTGGCATCCGGCCGCTGGCCATTATCGTACAGCTTACGCGCAGCGCCATGCTCGACGTGCTGAACCAGGATTATATCCGCACCGCGTACGCCAAGGGCCTGGGCCGTAATATCATATTATACAGGCACGCCTTGCGCAATGCCCTCAACCCCGTGATCACCGCCATTACCGGCTGGTTCGCCGAGCTGCTGGCGGGATCTTTTTTCGTGGAATATATCTTTGGCTGGAAAGGCATCGGCAAGGTAACGGTGAACGCGCTGGAGAAATTCGATTTCCCCGTGGTGATGGGCTCGGTGCTGGTGGTAGCGGGGATATTCGTAGTCATCAATCTGCTGGCGGACCTGTTGTATAGCATCGTTGATCCGCGGATACGGCTGGAGAGCTGACAAGGTTTCAGACAAAACCGGCGTGAAAGGCCGAAACATACAAAGTGCCGGCCGGTTTCAACCCGCCTGCCCGGCACTCGCCGATCGCCGGGGCGAGCGGCCTTCCGGATATTTTCTTCAGCAAACACCACTCCCTAACCCGTTGATTATCCGTTCATTCAAAATATTTTCCGATAATTTGTAACAAAGGCGAACGGCAGTCGTCTTCTTCATGTAACACATTTAAAAGAAGCGCTCCTTCCGCCAAACTAAAACCGTGATATGTCGTCCGAAACGTTTACCTCTTTAATAATGCCCTTCAGGGAGAAGCTGTACCGCTTCGCGCTGCGCCTGCTGGGCAACGAGGAAGACGCGAAGGATATTATCCAGGACGCTTTTGTGAAAGTGTGGAACAATAAAGAAAAAATGGGCGAGCTGCAGAACCTGGAAGCCTTGTGCATGCGCATCACGCGCAACCTGGCGCTGGACAAGATCAAAAGCCGGAAATACCGCGTGACGGACGACCTGGAACGCGCCGGTGAAGTGCCCGCCTATCATCACTCTCCGCATCAGAGCACTGAAAAAAGTGACCTGATGCGGAGAGTGCACGGGGCGATCCACGGATTGCCGGAAAAATACCGGACCATTCTCCAGTTGCGCGACATCGACGGGCTCAGCTACCAGGAGATCGGCGAGGTGCTGGATATAGCGTTGAGTGAAGTAAAAGTAAACCTGCACCGCGCCCGGAAACAGGTGCGGGAGCAATTACAAAATTTACATGTGTATGGATTACAGTAACATCAGGGCCCTGCTGGAAAAGTACTGGGCTTGCGAGACCACCGAAGCGGAAGAAGCGGAGCTGCGCGTGTTTTACGCCGCGCACGAAGGCCCTTTGCCGGCCGACCTGCAGGAAGCAGCGCCTCTTTTCAAATATTTCCATGCGGAAGGGGAGCAGGAGGAAACATTCACCATGCCCGAGCTGTTCACCGACCGCCCCGCGCCCTGGGAAACTGAAACAGGCGCCAGGGTCATCCGACCGTTCTGGTACGGCTGGATGAAATACGCCGCCGTGCTGCTGGCAGCCGCGGGAATGGTGTATTCCATCAACCAGTTCCAGCTGAAACGCCACGACGTTGCGCAAAACACCGCTTTCAGGGATACCTACAGCGATCCCAAACTGGCGTACGAACAAACGCAGCGCGCCCTGCAGCTGCTGAGCCGCAACCTGAACAAAGGGAAGAACGAAATGGAAAAGCTCGGCTATTTCAACGAAGCGAAAGAGATGGTGCAGGGCGACCACAAATAATGGCTATTCTAGAACTGCATAAAAACAACTATCAACAACACACAAATTTCTGACAATGAAAAGGATTCTAATGATCATATGCGTTTTGTGCAGCAGCGAATTGGCGCTGGCGCAAAGCTCGATCGACAAATTCTTCCAGAAGTACCAGGATGACGAGTCGTTTACCGTGATCAACATCACCCCGAAAATGTTCAATATGTTTTCGAAGTTCTCGGTAGACGATCCCGATGCCAAAAAAGTGACCGAGCTTGCCTCGAAGCTCAAAGGGCTGCGCATTCTCATCAAGGAAGATACCAAAGACGGCCAGCGGCTTTACCACGAAGCCGCCAAATTTCTCGGCAGCGGCATGGACGAACTGATGTCCGTGCGCGACAAGGATTCCGATCTCAAATTCATGGTGCGTGAAAACGCGAAGGGCAACATCCAGGAGCTGGTAATGCTTGTGGGCAGCAGCAGCGAGTTCGTAGCGCTCACCGTGTTCGGCGATTTTTCGATCTCCGAGATCAGCGAGATCGCCGGAGGCATGAACATCGACGGCTTCCAGAACCTCGGTCAGCTCAAAACCAAAAAACCGAAAAAATAAGGAACACGCCGTATCCATCCGCGGCGTCATTCCGTTTCCATCCATCCTCCAAAATTCTCCCTTATGAAACGCGTGCTTTTACTTTCCGCTCTTGCCTGCATCATTGCCACTACCGCTTCCGCGCAGCGCAAACAGCTCCGCCAGTTCACCAATGAATATTGCAGCGTGGCCGAAACGCACCGCGTAGGCCTGAGCTTTCTGCCCCTGCGCATCGTAAGCTGGTTTATTCCCGGCAGCGCCTGGGACGGGGATGCGCATGAAGTAAAATTACTGCTGAAGAAAGTAAAAAGCGTAAAACTCTGGACGATAGCCATGGACAACGGCGAACCCGTTTCCAGCGAATCCATTGCGCGCCTGAAAGAAGACCTCTATAAAGCAGCGAAATTCGAGCCCCTGATGGAGATCCGCCACCAGGAAGGGCATGTGGAGCTGCTCAGCAACGCCCCCACGGCCGACCGCGTGGATAACCTCGTAGCCCTTATTCATGAGGACGGGGAAATGATCATGGTGCATTTGAAGACGAAACTCAGCGTAGACGACCTTTCACGCATCGCCAACAAGATCAACCGCCGCGTAAAAATGGAAGAGGAAAGAAAAAGGGAAGAGATCCCCACGGCGAAAGGGAATGCCGTAGCCAGCACCGAACCTCCATCATCCTTCTAACGGATCATCACTTCCTTCACGATATCCTCGCCGAGCATATCGTTCACCAGCTTCATGATCCTGTCTTTCGAATAATTCAGCTCCTGTTTCAGCGGGGCCACCGTAGTGGTGATCACCAGCTTGCTGCCCTCGAACAGCTGCACGCTTTCGGTGTAACGGGCGATAGTTTTACCCACCACCTGCTCCCAGTTCTCCTGGATGCGCACCTCCATCAGTCTCGGTTTGAACCGGCTTTTGTTGAGGTATTCGCGCAACGCGTCTCCCATGCTGACCGTTCTGTTTCGCATGTTGCAAAGGTAATAGATTTTATGCCGGTAGCAGCCCGTGCTCTTTCAATATTTTATTTACCAGGCTCCGAAAGGGCAAGCGGCTGGTCCTGCGCGGATTCCCAGCCGAGCAAAGCCGTTTTGCGCACGGGGCCCCAGTGATAACCGCCGAACAGGCCTGTAGACTTTATTACCCGGTGACAGGGAATAAGATAAGCCACGGGATTGTCGCCCACGGCCGTACCCACTGCGCGCGCCGCTTTGGGATGCCCGATCTGCTGCGCGATGCGGGAATACGTAGCCACGCGGCCGGCGGGCACTTTCAGCAATGCTTCCCATACCTTCAACTGGAAGGGCGT
>JBQCFV010000687.1:0-3251 GCA_051958695.1 Chitinophaga sp.
CAGGCTGGTATCCGCGGAAAAAGCGGCAGCGTTCGGTCTCATCAACGACACCATAACGGCGGACAAGATCGGGGACCATGTGCAGCAGATCGCCCTGGGCCTTTGCACGGAGGCTTCCGCCAATTCACTCAACATCACCAAAAAACTGATAAGCACAGCGCTGGAAAGCCCGCTGACGGAAGCATTGGAATCCGCCGCCCGCATCAATGCGGAAACGAGGCAGCATCCCGACTGCCGGAAGGGCGTCGGGGCCTTCCTGGATAAGCTGAAACCGGTCTGGTAAAGGGTTTTGACCTTTTGGCACAGATTTTTCTCAACACCTATGTATTAACTAACATTTATGCTGAAATTGTCACAATTCTGGTTATTGCTCACCGCCTGCATATCAGGCTGGGCAACACCGCTGCTGGCACAAAGGACCATATCCGACGCAAGGATCGAATACAAGCTGGAACTGCCCCCCGAGCACCTGCAAATGGAAGCCATGTTCGCCGGCAGCTCTATGGTGCAGTACATCCGCGGGGACCTGAGCCGCATAGATATGAACTTCAACGTGGTGAACTACATCTATCTCATCAATGCGCAAACCGAAAACCTCATTACGCTGATGGACAACCACGGCGACAAATACCTGATCCGCACCGATAAAAAGGCGTACGAGGAGGATATGAAGCGGTACCAGGCCCCTACCTTCACCGACCAGCCGGAAACCCGCAACATTGCCGGTTTTAAGTGCCGTAAAGCGATCGGGAAGATGGCGGACGGGAAAACCTTCGACGTATATTATACGATGGATATTATGCCTGAAAACCGTTATTACAACCGCCGTTTCGTGAACCTGAAAGGCATTCCGCTGGAATACGAGATCATCATGAAATCGGGCGCTAAGATGAAGGCGGTGGCTACGAAAGTGGATCTAAGCCCGGTGCCGATGTCTACCTTCGATGTGCCGAGAGGGTACCGGGAGATCACTGCGGACGAATTGAAGAAAATCAGAGGATAGGAAGAAAGATATTTCATAGAGGGAGCTGCATCGGAACGGTGCGGCTCTTTTTTATAGCTTGCGGCAAAGCCGGTACGTTTGCGTTTCTGCTGGTGAAAGCTTTTTTGCTGCTGCAGGTCCATACATGTACATAAAAAAGGCCGCCATCCGGCGACCTTTTTTATAAAAATCTCTTTCAAATTGTACCTTAATTTTTCCCGAAAGGCAATCGCACCTGGAGGTGATGATACTGCATGTCGGCCTGCGGTTGCGGGACCGGCGTCTGCACCTTTACGGTATAAGGAAGGATATAGGTAACGTTGCCCTTTTTGTAAGTCATGACAGACTTTACGCTGATGGCATTGTCAGAGCTTAATTTAAAGTCTGAGCTCAATTTGAAATCATTGTTCAGAAAACCGCTTGTTTTGAATCCTGCGTCAAGGCTCAGATTGGTCTTCGGCATGGCGGTAAGCCGGTATTTGACCTCGGTTTTCTTGCCCAGTTTGTCGTCTTTGTTGTCATTATTATCCAAATTACCGCCCAGCTCATTGGCGTGCACACGGAGCGCTACTGCGGACAGCAGGCATACCATGAGGCAACTCAATGATAATGAATGGATTATGTAATTTAGCTTTTTCATCTTACTGCAAATATACGAAAAATATATCTATCATAATGGAATCTTAAAACAAGGTAACTTTTTATCTTAAAAAAATGTTAAAAAATACACGAGCGGTAAGCGGCCCGGTGTTTGGTGACGGTATCAAAATCTCATATATTTACATCGATGAATCACGACTTCCCATCATTTAACGAGTTTAACGAGGATTTTGAAGATTTGAGGGACCTGCTTCAGCAATTTGAAAATCTAAAGGAGGGCCGTTCCCATGCCTTCCTGGACGAGGATTCGTTTGAACAGATCATCGATTATTATGATGAGCACGACGAGCTCGGCAATGCGCTTCAGGCCGTTGAGATCGCCATCGAGCAGTTTCCTTTCTCTTCAGCGCTGCTCCTGAAAAAATCCGCTTTACTGATCGAAACCAAAAAATACCGCGAAGCCCTCGCTTTGCTTGAAAAAGCCGCGTTGCTGGACAGCAACGACATCAACCTTTATATCCTGAAGACGGACGTTTACCTCGCCATGAACCAGCACGAAAAAGCCGCCGCCCTGCTCGAAGAGCAGATACAGGTGTTCGAAGGCGAAGACCGTGCGGACCTGCTGCTGGAACTGGCGGACGTATACGACGACTGGGAGGAGTTCGAAAAAGTGTTCGACTGTCTCAAGCTCCTGCTGGAATTTGATCCCAACAACGAGGAGGCGCTGCACAAAATCTGCTTCTGGACGGAGTTCACCGGCCGCAACGAGGAAAGCATCCGCCTGCATACCAATATCATCAACGACCATCCCTACAACCAGCTCGCCTGGTTCAACCTGGGCACGGCCTACCAGGGCCTGAAGCTCTACGAAAAAGCCATCGACGCCTACCAGTACGCTGTAGTGATCGACGAAAAATTCGATTATGCCTACCGCAACATGGGCGACGCATATATTCACCTGCGCAAATACAACGAAGCCATCGAAGTGCTCCAGAAACACCTGGAGATCGCCAAGCCGGAAGACGTCATCTACGAAGCCATCGGCCACTGCTACGAAAAAATGCGCAAGTTCACCCAGGCCCGTTATTATTACCGCAAGGCATCGCATCTCAGCCCGCACGACGACAAGCTGTACCTCAAGATCGCCAAAGCCTACATGACGGAAGAAAGCTGGGAAAACGCCATCAAGTCCCTCCAGTCCGCGCTGCGCATCAACAAACATAGCGCGGAATACAATATCACCCTCGGCCAGTGTTACCTTCAGCTGGGCATGGACAAGGAAGCCCTCGTGCAATTCCTCAGCGCGGTGCGCCTCCGGCCCAACAGCGCCCAGGCCTGGAAAGAGTTCATCCGCGGCCTCTATGCCGCCGGCCACGTGGAAGAAGCCCTTTCCCAGCTGGAAGCGGCGGAAGCCAAGATCGGCCGCAAACCCGTGTTCCTGTTCTATAAAGCCGTCATCCTCATCGCCGTCGGCAGAACGAAGGAAGGGCTGCTTCAGCTGGAAACCGCCATGCAGCTGCACCCCCGGCAGGTCAAAAAAATGGTCGAGCTGGACCCTTCCATCCTGCAGCATACCGCCGTGGTAGAGCTTATCGCAAGGTACAGGCGTAAGCGTTAAGTCATTTTTTGCCTCAACTATCGTATTACTTCTTATTTTTGCCGCGGTTTT
>JBQCFV010000688.1:0-2020 GCA_051958695.1 Chitinophaga sp.
CACCGTGCTCGCAGTCACCAAAATGCGCAGCCCGACAGTACAGGTGAGCATTAAATCAGGAATTGAAACCGAATGAACCCGGCCGTGAAAAATTTTCGAAACATTTTACTGGCAGCCCTGCTGCCGCTATTCGCCGCTTCCTGCGGGCAAAGAGGCTATACGCCCAAGCCGCGCGGCTACTTCCGCATCGACCTGCCGGAGAAAGCATACCGCGTATTCAACGAGCCGGGTTACCCTTACACCTTCGAATACCCGGTGTACGCCAACATCGTGAAAGACACGCTGTTCTTTGACCAGAAGGCCGAAAACCCCTGGTGGATCAATGTGAGCATCCCGCAGCTGAACGGGAAGATCTATCTCAGCTATAAGGAGATCGGCCGGAAGAACGTGCTGGACACGCTCATCGACGATGCCTTCAAACTCACCTACAAACATACCTACAAAGCGGAATCCATCGAGGAGCAGGACATTCACACGCCCAACAACGTGCACGGCCTGTTCTACGAAGTAGGCGGCAACGCCGCTTCGGCAAAACAATTCTACGCCACGGATTCCACCGCGCATTTTTTGCGCGGAGCGTTGTATTTTTACGCGCCGCCCAATGCGGACTCGCTGGCGCCCGTCAACAAATTCCTGGAAGAAGACATGCGCCACCTGGTGGAAACGCTGAAATGGAAAGCTAACTGAGCGAAAGATGATAGTGATAGATGACAAATACATCAGCGACGATGTAATCGAAAAGAACTTCGTATGCAACCTGAACGCATGCAAGGGCGCCTGCTGCGTGGCCGGCGATTGCGGCGCGCCGCTGGACGAGGATGAGCTGAAGGTCCTCAAAAAGATCTACCCTAAAGTAAAACCGTTCCTCCGCCCGCAGGGCATCGAGGAAATAGCACGCACCGGTCTGCATACCTGGGACGACGAGCACGGCCACGTCACCCCCATCGTGAACGGCGCTATCTGCGCCTATGCCACCATCGACGACAACGGGCATGTAGGCTGCGGCATCGAAAAAGCCTGGAAAGCCGGCGTGATCGATTACCGCAAACCGATCTCCTGTCACCTTTACCCCATCCGCATCACCAAATACGAGAGCTTCGAAGCGGTGAACTACGACAAGTGGAGCATCTGCAAACCCGCCTGCAAGCTTGGCAACCAGCTGCAGGTACCCGTGTACAAATTCCTGAAAGAAGCCATCACGCGCAAATACGGCGAAGACTTCTACAACGTGTTGGACCAGATCGCGAACAAACAATACGAAGCGGAAGACGAGTGAAACGCCCCGGAGCAGGACGGTACAGGATGATAATGATATAATTTTTCTGAATATTGATAGAATAGGCGCAATCTTTGCCCCGCAAAAACACCCGAACACTTTTTGACTATCTTTACAGGCATATGAACAAGACGGCAAGTACCTTTCTTTCAGAAAGCGAGATCAAGGCGGCTGATCTGGGACACCGCAAAACGATCAACTTCAACATAGGCAAGTACAATGCCGCCGTGAAAAACGGCAAGCAACAATTCGCGGACCTGCCGACTGCCCGCGAACGAGCGAAGAACGTGAAGTGGAAAGCCATCGAGCACCTGGACAAGCACCTGGAAGATTTCGAAATGAACTTCATCAAACGCGGCGGCAAGGTGATATGGGCCGAAACGGCCGAACAGGCGCGTGAAGAAATACTCGCCATCTGCAAGGCGAAAAACTGCAAGACCGTGGTGAAAAGCAAATCCATGGCCACGGAAGAAATCCATCTCAACGATTTCCTGGAAGAAAACAATATCGAAAGCGTAGAAACGGACCTCGGCGAATACATCCAGCAGCTGGACCATGAGCCGCCGTACCATATCGTAACGCCCGCCATGCATAAAAGCAAGGAAGAAGTGGCGCAGCTTTTCCACGAAAAACTTGGCTCCTCTCCCACGCTCACCCCTGAAGAACTTACGCTGGTGGCCCGCGACAAGCTCCGCCAGAAATACCTCGACGCGGAAGTGGGCATCACCGGCGCGAATTTCATTA
>JBQCFV010000689.1:0-2180 GCA_051958695.1 Chitinophaga sp.
GCCCGCTTCGCTGAGGGCTTTTACCTGCTCGTAATACGCGTTCACCACTTCGTCGAAAGTAACGGAGCGGAAGCCGGGATTGTTTACGTCCGGGGAAATGGACAACGTTTTGTTGAGCGGGCCGATGGCGCCGGCAACGAACCTCGGTTTGTCAGGATTCCTGCGGGTATAGTCGTCTGCCGCGCGGCGGGCGATCTGTACGGAAGTGGTGTTCATTTCCGCGGCGAGATGCTGCATGTCGTAGTCCGCCTGCGCAATAACGGTGCTGCTGAAGGTATTCGTCTCGATAATGTCCGCGCCGGCTTCGAGGTATTCGCGGTGAATGGCTTCAATAATGGCCGGCTGCGTGAGAGACAGCAGGTCGCTGTTGCCTTTTACGTCGGTGTGGTAGTTGGCGAATCGTTCCCCTCTGTAATCGGATTCCTGGAGTTTGTAACGCTGGATCATGGTGCCCATCGCACCATCGATGATCAATATGCGCTCGCTGGCGCATTCTTTTAATGATTTCATGGCAATAACGTTTATTAGTTACGGTTTACGATGAACCCGGGGGCCGAACAATAAACAAATCTACCCGCGGGCATTTGCAAAGATAGAAAAGTCCCCATTAATAACCTTGATTCCTTGCGGCGTACGGCGGTTGGCCTTTTGCTTAAAAATTATTCCATTCTAACTGGATGATAATCAATTTATAATGTTATCGTCTTTTTTCCTGCCGGAATATTTTGTTTAGTCTATAAACTCTATTATATTTGTAGGGTAATATACAAACAGGAACCAACCATTAATTTTTACGACTATGCTTTTTTCCTACCACCATTACCGCGCCGCCGCCGGTTGTTGTTCGATGTGTTGCCGATAAGAACCCGGGCAGAAAACACATTACCATCACCGAAAAATTTTTAGTCATGAACATTGAGGATGATCTGAGGCAGTTAAGCCTCCGGCTGAAGCAGCTGGGGCTTGAAGAGGTGGTTGCCGAAAGGCGCGCTTCGAACGATTCGTTCAGGGTCGTGTATGTAAATAAAAATACTAAAACGCAGCGGACGGCGCAGCTCCCGGAAGAGGACGAGAAAAAGACTTCCTCCAGGCTGTAGTTGACATAATGCAACAATTGCGTATTCATAACGTGGAATAGTTACCAGAGACAGGTGTTTTCGAACACCTGTATTTTTTTGTGGTTGCTGCGGCGGCATATGCTTTCGGCCAGTTCGTTACCGGGAAGCACTGGTTCAATGGCCCGGTAAACATCCTGGAGCGGCTACTTCTTAGGCAGCGCATAGGCTCTCGCCGCTGTACATATGCCGCTTCGTATCCGTCTTCGCGAAGGCTCCTACCTTCCTCTCCATTATGTGTAGAGACAGCAAACATTGCTGTACATGTTATCACTTCTTCGCGCAAGCCAGCGCGCAAGCGCTCACGCTCACTCCTTCTCCCGCCCGCAATACTGCATGGGCGCAGGCTTCCAGCGTGGCACCGGTGGTCATCACGTCGTCCACCAGCAACACATGCGGCGCATCTTTCAAAACGCCCTTGCTCCATGAGAAAACGTTTTCAACATTCTCCCACCTGTCAATCCTCGATTTACGCGTTTGCGTACCGGTGAACGAATTGCGGGTAAGCGCTTCCTTCCAAACCTCGCAGCCCAGCACCTCCGCCATGCCTTCCGCCAGCAGCGCCGCCTGGTTATAACCGCGGTGACGGAGCTTCCGGGCATGCAATGGAACGGGCACCAGCGCGCTCACTTCCTTCCACCAGCTGCTTTCTTTCAGCTGAAAGCCGAGCCGCCGGCCGAGAAAAACGGCGATATCTCCCCGTTGTTTGTATTTGAAACCGTGCACAAGGTCCTGCAGCACGCCCTGCCGGTAAAAATAATATCCCGCGGATACGTGCCGCATCGGCACACGGCCCCAGAACATCCGTTCCACGGGGTTTTGCGCGATGCGCTGAAAACCGTTAAGCGGCAGCTGCAATTAGCAGCGGACGCATAATATCTTTTCGGTACGGCTTAATTCATGCCCGCATCCTTCGCAGGCATGCGGGTAAAAGAGATGCAAGAGGGCCTGCAGCATGGCAGATGGTTTCAGGTTAACAAACAGGCGCCGGATCAGAAAAGCAGGCGGTACAATTCCTCCACTCTTCCCAACGGCACCACTTCGATATTCAATTTAGCGAAATCA
>JBQCFV010000690.1:0-2842 GCA_051958695.1 Chitinophaga sp.
CGAGAACGCCAAAAAGGACGCGCTGCGTACGGTGTCCATCTTCCCGGTGATCATGCTGCTCGGTTATGCCGGTATGATATTGTGGTTCCGCTCGCGCGGCGGTTATAAACCGGTGCTGCTGCCGCCGGTGCAGGAAGCATAGAGATGAGCGCCTGCGGTTTTTGCAGGATGCATAAGGTACGGCTGCTACTGCGGGTCCGCGGTAGTGAAGCGCCGTTCCACCGGTACAAAAATGGCCGTTCATCCATTGCGCCCCTGTTAACAACGTAACTATTTCAATGAATGATAGCATGAACCGATTAATTGTATTGATGATCACGGGAGCGTTATGCGCGTTCACCTTCGCCGGCCAAACCGAAACCGGCAGGAGGGCGGAAGTGCTGTTCCTGGGGCAGAAGGGCACGATACACGCTTCCTGGCTGGCTACAAAGCTGTTCAAAAGCGGTATCAACCTTACCTATACCGAAAACGCCGCCGACCTGAACGCGGCGAACCTTGCGTTATACGACGGACTGATCGTGAACGCCGCATTACCCGCGCTTCCCGCCAGGGACGCCGTTTTGCGGCAATTCGTTTCCGAAGGCAAAGGATTGGTGGTGCTCAACAAAGGCGCCGCTACGCTCAAAAACGCCCCCTGGGCTGCCCGGTCGGGCGCGGTAGGCGAAGGCCGCGTGTTTTATACGAAAGGTGGAGTGGAAGACGATGAATGGAAACAGCGCGCGTTCCTTGATAAAATGCGCGACAGCATTGCATGGGCGCTTGGCGAAAACGTTCACCGCCAGATACTCGCCGCTGAAATTCCCGATGTGGACATTTATAATTCCGATACCATTTCGGATTATACCAAACGGTACGTGGTGCCGAAAATGCAGGAAGCGCTGAGTCCTGCTGAATCGAACAAGCTCACGCAGGTGCCCGCGGATTTCGAGATACAGCTTTTTGCAGCGGAGCCGGATATCACCAAACCCATCGCCATGACCTGGGACGAAAAAGGACGTCTCTGGATCGTGGAATCTGTTGACTATCCCAATGCATTCACCGAAGTGGACAGCGTGGCCAACGACCGCATCAAGATCTGCGAAGACACGGACGGCGACGGCAAGGCGGACAAATTCACCGTCTTTGCGGACAGCCTGAATATTCCCACCAGCATCGTAATGGCCAACGGCGGGATCATCGTGTCCATGGCGCCGGATTTTCTTTTCCTGAAAGATACCGACGGCGATGACAAGGCGGACGTGCGCAAAGTGCTGTACACCGGCTGGGGCAAGCAGGACACGCATGCAGGCCCTTCCAATCTCACTTACGGCTTCAATAACAAGATATGGGGCGTGGTCGGTTTTTCCGGCTTCGATGGGGTTATTAACGGCCAGCCGCTGCGCTTCCCGATGGGCGTGTACAGCTTCAAGCCCAACGGCGACGATTTCAACTTCCTCGCCAAAACCTCCAACAATACCTGGGGGCTTGGTTTTACGGAAGATAACCATGTGTTTATTTCCACCGCCAACAATACCCATAGCGCGTATTATTCCATGCCTGCCAGCTTTATGCAGCGCAGTCTTACAGGCGCAGAGCCGCTGGATGCGGTGCAGAAGATCGACGGTCATTACGACGTACATGCCATGACGCCAAACCTGCGCCAGGTAGACGTGATGGGCGGTTTTACTTCCGCTACCGGGCATCATTTTTATACCGCGCGCAGCTTCCCGAAAAGTTACTGGAACCGGATAGCCTTCGTGAACGAACCCACCGTGCGCCTCGTGCATGAAGCGGTGATAGAATCTGACGGCGCGGGTTTCAAAGAAAAAGACGGCTGGAACCTGCTGGCCAGTTCGGATGAATGGTTTGGCCCCGTGCAAACGCAAACCGGCCCCGATGGCGCCGTATGGGTATCGGACTGGTACAATTTCATCATCCAGCATAACGTGTTCGTAAAAGAGCAGGCGCCCCGCGAAATGGTGCTGCCCTTCACCGATCAGCCGCACGGCAAAGGCAACGCCTTCGAAAGCGATCTCCGCGACGCCGCGCATGGCCGCATTTATCGCGTGGTGTATAAAAAAGCAAAACCCTACCACCGCATGCAGCTGGCCGCCGGCGACGTGCCAGGGCTGCTGGCCGCGCTGAAGAACGACAACATGTTCTGGCGCATGACCGCGCAGCGCCTGCTGGTGGAAGGTCAGCGAAAAGAAGCCATCCCCGCATTGTACAGGATCATACAGGATGTGAAGGTGGACGAAATAGGGCTGAACAGCCCCGCCGTGCATGCTTTGTGGACCTTGCAGGGGCTTGGCGCATATGACGCCGCTTCGCTGGCGGTGATGACACGTGCACTGAAACACCCGGCTGCAGGCGTGCGCAAGGCAGCGGTGGAAGTGCTGGCGGAAGAAAAGAAAGGGCTGAGCGCCATTTTGCAAAACAATCTGCTCAACGACCGCAACCTGCATGTACGGCTGGCGGTAATGAAAAGCCTGGTGCAATACCCCGCTTCCAAACAGGCCGGTGCATCGCTTTACAGGGCGGCGCTGAATGCGCAGAACGCAAAAGACGCTTGGCTGAGCCGCGCCTTGTTCGCCGCCGCGGTGGCGCATGAGGACGGTTTCCTGGCGGCCGCCGCTGCGGGCAAGCCGAGTACTTTCGCGAAGAACGTGATCAAAAGCCTGGAGCAATCCGTTTACAGCTTCGATCCGCGTGCCATCATGCAGCATTCCCCGGACATCACCGGCAAGGAGATCAGCATCAAAGCGAGCGTGGGCAAACGCAGGGAGCGTGCGCTGGAAGGGCTTATCGTGGCGCAAGGCAATGGGCAGAACGGCTACGGCTTATTTATCCGCGACGGCAAATT
>JBQCFV010000691.1:0-2712 GCA_051958695.1 Chitinophaga sp.
GCTTGACTTTCCACCGAACCCGTTCGTGCAGGCCGCCGCCGTTTCCGGAAAAAGCTTCGGCGCATGGTGGCTCGTATTGCCCGGCATCCTGCTGTTCGCGCTGGTATCGCTTGCGCTGGCAGGGCGCAAACGCCGCAAAAAAACCGCGCCCGTAGTGATCACCGAAACGGCTACGCATGCGCCGCATTCGGAGCCGGTGCAGGAAGAGCCGGAACGCTCCGCAGTATTCCTTTTCGGGCAATTCGAAGCATTCGACAAGGAAGGGAACGACATCACCAAACTGTTTACGCCGTTGCTGAAGGAACTGTTCCTGCTGGTATTGATCCATACTTATAAGGACGGCAAAGGCATTTCGTCCGAACAGCTGTTTGACATCCTCTGGAACGACAAGCCGCAGAAAGACGCGCGCAACAATTACTCCGTGAATATCGTGAAGCTGAAGGCCATCCTGGAAAAAGCGGGGGAATGGCATATCGGGAAGGAATCGGGGAAATGGAAGCTGGAAGTGCTGAACCATTCCGTAAAGCTGGACTACGCGCATTTCGCGCAGCTCTGCGCGCAGAAGAACGCTTCTTCCCGCCCCTTTATACAGGAACTGCTCGCGGTCGTAAACCGCGGCGCGTTCTTAAAAACCGTGCAATACGAGTGGCTGGACGATATCAAATCCGACATTTCAGGACAGGTGATCGACCTCTTCCTGCAATATATTTCCACCGCGGACCTTCATGCGGAAGCCGAGCTGGTGCTGCGTCTCACGCACGCCATTTTCCTGTTCGACGCGCTGAACGAAGAGGCGCTTTCGTACCGTTGCCGCAGCCTCGTGATACTCGGCAGGCACGGCATCGCGCAGGAAGCTTACCAGAAATTCGCAAAAGAATATAAGGAAAGTTACGGCCAGGAATTTGGCCGCTCGTTTAAGGAGATCACGCACCAGGGCTAATCGCGCTTGCCGCGGGAGATGAGCCAGATGATGAGACCCAGCACTGCCGCCACCAGCAGCAGCCCCGTCCATACGCCGGCTTTAAAAATACCTTCTACCAGTTCGCAGCTACTGAGCGTAATAGTCAACGCCGCCAGCAGGAAAAGCATCGCGTTCTTCATAATGATCCATTTTACCGGTTAAAATCATAATCTATGCCGGAATGCGAAAACCTTGCCAGCAGCGGTTTCCGGCAGGGCGCCATTTTATGCCGGGGAAGTAATTCCACAACTAGAAGAGCGGCGCATTGAATGGGTCCATGCCCCGCGCAATTATCACCGGCAGCCGCTTTTCGATCACCACTCCATCCGTATTGCCCGCGATGTTCTGCGGCGGCAGCATGATGCGGCACACTACTTCGCCCGATGTAACGCCCCTTCCTGCGAGGATGCTGCGAACGGTGCGGCTTACAAACGCCTGCGTATGCCCCCGGTGAAACACGTGCGACGATGCGGGCTCGTACCGCGACATCATTCTAAAATCAGTGCCGTCCGCATGCAGCACCCAGCGGAAACGCATGCCGCTCGTATGAATGCGATGGCCTTCCATGCCCGGTATGCCTTCGATGTTAAAGATGGGCTCCTGCTCCACCGTAGTTTCGTCATAGATGGTGGCGCCGTCGGGCGAGCCGATGGAAAGGCTTTCGCCGCGGTAACCCGCCGCACGCGTTTCCATATCCCTCACCGGCATCACTGCCAGGAAATGCACGAAACAGGAATAGCTGTCCGCGTTGAACAACCGTGTGGCAGGCGCATCACTCTCCGTTCCCGAATCTTCGTGCGACTCGTCCGTTGCCGCCGCCGGCCGCGCGGACTCCGCGCAGTCCGCACGAAAATAGCCCGTATCGTCTACGCCCAGATAATAATGCGCCAGCTCATGAATGATCGTGCCGGCCTGCTCCGCCAGCGGATTACCAGAGAACGCCGGGAGACACAACATGATGTTGCCGATAAAAACCCGGCGGCCGCCATCGTCCGTATGCGACACATACGCATTGCGCTGGTTCCCGCTCCTGCTGGTACAGCCGTCGAAGCCTTCTTCGCCGGAGCTGGTGCACTGGTAAGTAGCAGTACGGATATGGCCGCGGATAGTACCGAGCCGCTGCCGCACGGTGTTGCGGGTAGCTTCGCTGGTATCCCTGAAAGAAAGGAACAACGCATCGTTCACGGTGCCCGGCATGGGCACCGTATCCATGATATTGATGGCGCGTGTGATCAAAGTAAACGCTTCCGTTACGGCTTCGTCCACCATTTCCCTTTCGGGTTCGGTGCAATCGCTGGTGGGTGCGCGTTGAATGACAGGCGGAGCGGGCGTAAAAAAATTTCCCTTTCCCTGCGGTGGAAAAAATGCTGAAGTTTTACCGGGAGGTGCTGCGGCCGGGGTTCGCGTTTGTTGCATTTGGGGTTGGGGTTAATTGCGATATGAATTTACTGAATTCCGGGCATAAAAAAACCCGGTTGGAAAACCGGGTGCGCAATAACTACAAATGGAAATTTTACAACTTTTAACAAAGTAAAATAAAATTTCTGAAAATAAAACTATCAATATGATTGAATTACAATCAATAACATTTATCCCGTCAGTAGAATTTGCCTAAAAAGGTCGCCAGATGCGCATTTGCGCGTATCGCGGCTGTCGGGGAAAGTTTCAGGCAAACACAAATAAATTTGAGTGAATGGAAAATAATTAAGGCCGCCGGATCTTCATTTTTGAATAAATTGTTACCTTTATTT
>JBQCFV010000692.1:0-3017 GCA_051958695.1 Chitinophaga sp.
CGGCATCGAAATTACAAAGACCGCTATTAACATGGCGGAAAAACACTTTGGCCCCGGCATGGTCATCCATCATGGTTCGGTAACGGACATGCCTTTTGACGATAAAAAATACGACGGCATATTTTGTTACGCGCTGATCCATCTGCTGGACAGCGGCGAAAGGGAAAAGCTAATCCGCGACTGCTACGGCCAACTTTCGGAAAACGGTTTCATGGTGTTCTCCGTCATTTCAAAAACCGCTCCCACTTACGGACAGGGCGAACTGATCGGCAAAGACCGTTATGAAATGTTCGGGGGCGTGAAAATGTTTTTTTATGACCTGGCATCGGTGCATGCCGAGTTTGACAAAGCCGGGCTGTTCGAGGTGACGGAGATCGATGAGAACTATCCTTTCTTCCTGATCAAATGCAAAAAAGTCCTGCCGTCTTTAACTTCCTGATTCCCGTAAGGCCTTCTGCCCGGAGCGAAGCCGCAGCAAACATCACCCTTCCTTCAGCACATACCACTCAAACCCACCTGGAGGGATGGTCAGCTGCAATTCAATCGCCGAACCGGCATCGGGCTGCTTTTTTATCACTTTCCCGTCGCTGCCCGTAATAGCTGCTTCCTTGTTTATCCCTGTATAATACAGCGGCACACGCACCGTTTTGGTGATGGCGCGGCCGGTAGGGTTGAATGCCACGAGCAGGCCCTTGTTTTCGATCGCCGGGTTCACATGCAGCATCAGGTCTATATCCCTTCCGGTCGGGCGGCCAAGGTGTATGATGTCCGATGTAAGAATATCGCGGTATTGTTTGAACCATTTCACCCATTTCATTACCATGGCTTTTGTTTCCGGCGTGTCGTACAGCCTTTTCCCCCTCACCGTAAACTGGCAACCGCTGGCCAGGTGCTGGAAAAGCCCGGTCTCGTACCTGGCGAGGTTTTGGGACAACGGTTCCAGCCCTACTTTCGGGTCGTTCGTATAAAATCCGACGAGCTGCAGCGTCATCCAGCCCATCGTTGGCGTTTTATGCCAGGTGCCGTCGTAAATGTATTGTCTTCCCAACAGCAATTGCTGCCGGGGCGTCAGGTTCGCGCTGGCTTCGCGGTAGCCCATACCGGTGGCGGATTGCCCGTTCAGGAAATACCAGTCGGGTATGGGCACGTACATATTGCGGCGCTGCAATTCATGCAGCACTTCCACCTGCGTTTTCCACTGCTCCCACTGCGAGTCGTACAACCCGCGATGATGCGCATGCGTAACGGATGCGCACACGTCGCCGTGATACGGGCCATCCATGTTGTAGGTCATAAGGCCGGTGCGGTCAAAGAATTTCCACATGGCCGGGTAATACGTGTCTTTCCATTTGCTCGCGATGCATACGCTTTGCCCGAACAGGCTGCCGGGTTTGCCGGTTTCCGGATCGATACAATCCACTTCCTTTCCTCTGCCTCTCGATGCCACCTGCAATTCATACCCTCCGATCACGATGCCTTTCTCCCTGGCGAAGTCCGCGATCTCTTTCCACAATGCTACGTAATCATCATCCAGCCGGTCGTGCGCAATACCGGGCCATGCCATTACGTCCAGCCTTTCAAAACCCAGCTCGCTCATTTGCGTGATAAAATGTTTCAGCTCCTTCCGGTCGTGCGAGGTGATGCCGCCGGTAAGCAGCGATTCCGTCACCTGCGGTGCAAGCGTGCGGTAAAATCTGCGGTGGGCAAGACTTTGCCGTTCACGGTCGTCGCTGTCGTGCAAAAGCTCAAAGGTGGTAAAAGACGTAAAAGCGGTTTGCGGCGCGAGCATTTGCGACGGGCCCATGGGCAGCCTGCTTACCAGCAGGGAATGATGCGGGAAGTCGAGAAACTTATCTTCCGCCTGGTTATGCGAGGCCCAGGTATTATAATCTTTGTCCACTTCCCAGGAGGTGGTAGAACCGCCCACATGGTATGCCGGCGGTTCCCCTTTATAATGCATCAGCGCGCTGCCCCGCCTGTCGGCATTGGCCAGCGCAAAAGAATAATCGCTTTCAACATGCAGGCGTTTCTCCTGGTCCTGGCACACGGCCAGCACTTCGCATTCCGTTTCCGCCACCAGCAACGGTTTGTCCGTTCCGTTCTGAATAGTGATCCATTTGGCCAGCACGGGAATGCCGTCGTACAGCTCGTAGTGAACGGATACTTTCAACGCGTTCGCCCATTCCTTTTTATCACGGGGCGCGTCGTAATGCATCACTACATGCAGGCCTTTCGGCGGCCAGTCCGCATGCACGGCATTGTATTTCTGCTGCCAGTGGTACCGTGCTGCCGGCTGCAGTATCTCAACGCCTGCAAACCGGAAAGCGGACGCCTCGGAGACCATATCCTTCAGCCACGATTCGAGGAGGTACGATTTTTCCGGCTGGCCGGAGAGCCCGCCGATGTCGTACCAGGTACTGTCAAACCTTATCCTTGCCTCGGGTTTTACGGCGCGCAGGTATTGCGCACCGTTGGAAAGGTTTCTGAAGCTGATGCCGGCGAGGTTGTCGCCGATGTAAAAATCGCGGCTGATGAGTCCGTTGGTGAGCTGCAAAGTGCCGGTAAGACCGTCCTTCGCTTTGACAAAGATCAATTCGGAGCGGCGGGAGATCTTATGCACCAGCCAGTCCTGGCCGGCTGCATTTTCTAAAAGCGTATCCGCCTGCCGGATACGGCGGTTGGCCGAAAGCGCCGCGATCAGCGACTTTTGCCGGCTTTCGGCGAGCTGCCGGTTTTTTGTTACTGTCGCGCTGTTGTAATGCAGGTCTTTGGCGGGGTTGAATTTTCCGTTTTGCAGCGGCGTGAGCCGCGCTTCATAGATAAGACCGTTGAACGACGGAATACGATGCACCGCACCCAGAAAAAGAGAGTCTGCCATTTGCCCGGCAGCGTTTGCCCGGGCGGAACTTTTTTTACCATTGACATATACCGTGGTTTTACCGCCTGCGTCCACAAGCGCAATATGCACCCATTCGCCGGGCGTCACTTTTGCGATAGCCGATCCGGCGGCGGCGCCG
>JBQCFV010000693.1:0-4409 GCA_051958695.1 Chitinophaga sp.
TCGAAATGATCGGCAAGGAATCCAAGTTCGGCCGCAACAGCGCGTTCATCACGGGTTTCGAACGGTCGGACTTCGGAAAGATATTGCAGGCCAACCTCGAAGGTTCCAGCTTTCAGTTCCACCCCGACCCTTATCCCGAGCAGCGGCTCTTTTACCGGTCGGACAATGCGACGCTGGCCCGCCTTGGCGTACCGGCGCATACCATTTCCACCACGCAGATCGACAAGGACAAGCTCTATCATAGCGTGAACGACGAAGTGGAATCGCTGGACATGAAAAATATCGCGGACATCATCGAAGCGATCGCGATCAGTTCAGGCAGTATTGTAGAAGGGAAAGACGCGCCGACGCGCATTGCGGAGGAGACGAAGGAATAAATGTTCCTGCGTGTCAGAAAAAAAATGTACTCCCACAAAGGCGGGATACAAAAAAAAATACCACGACACCCGAGGTATTAAAGCCGTAACCGGCAGGCCCCTGCAACAAGAGCTGACTAAGAGTAATTGAAGGCTTTGCGAATCGCTTAAACGATGACAGGCCTCCATCATATACCAGAAAAACGGGCTGACCATTGCTTTTGGTCAGCCCGTTTTTTGTGTTGAACGATAACTTTTATAAGCTGAGGCTGGCAAAGATCGAGAAGTGATCCGATGCGAACAGCCCTCTCCATGTTTGTGTGATGGTGGCGTGCTGCAGCACTTTCCAGGGGCCTTTCAGGAAAATATAATCGATCGGCTGGTCGGACGTTTCGTGCGCCTGGAAGCTGTTGAACGTACAGTCCGGCCCGTAGTGCGGGATCTTGCTGAGCGGTTTGGAATCTTTGAGATGCAGCGGGTTCTGTTCGTCCGTGATCACGCGGATGGGATCGGAGTCGGGCGTGGCGTTGAAATCGCCGGTAACCACGGCGGGCAGTTTGCCGCTGATTTTTGCAACTTTTTCGAGCAGCAGCTTGGCGCTTTCGTGACGGGCGGTTTTACCGCGATGGTCGAAGTGCGTATTGAAGTGATAAAATTCTTTTTTGGTAACGCGGTCGCGGAACCGGGCATAGGTCACGATGCGGGGAAGCGCGGCGTCCCAGCCTTTAACGCCTACTGCTTCGGGCGTTTCGGAAAGCCAGAAAGTGTGCGATTGCAGCAGCCGCAGGCGGTTGGTGTCGTAGAAAATGGCGGAGAACTCGCCTTTGTTGCCGCCGTCGCGGCCGATGCCCACGTATTTATATTGGGGGAGGCGCTGGGCGAGGTCTTCCATCTGGTCCCACAAGGCTTCCTGTACGCCGAGTATGGCGGGTTGGTGGAAGAGTACCTGGGAAGCGACTTTGTCTTTCCGGTTAGGCCAGGCGTTGATGCTGTCTTTCGCGTTGTTGTAACGGATATTGAAAGACATGACGCGGAGGTTGCGGTCTTGCGCCAGGGCCGAAGCGGCTGCGAAGAAGCAGAGCAGCAGGAGGGTGGTGGTCCTTTTCATGACTACAAGTTAATAATTATACTTTTTAGATTTCATTCAAAAAGCGGAGATATTTTATTCTTAACATGAGATTTCCTCAGCCTGTTTTTTGTCGTCATATTCCCTCACCGCTTAGTTTTGGGGAGTAGTGAAAAAATGCATGTTTATGGACAGATTTTCGTTGGACCTTACGGGGCGGGATTATTGTCCCGTAAGGTTGCAGGGATTTACGTTCGAGGACGATAAGGGATGTTATCATGCGCATCTGCCGGGGCTGGACCTGACGGGGTACGGAGAATCGCGCCGCGATGCGAAGGATTGCCTGGAAGTGGTGCTGCGGGAGTTTTTCAGGGAGATGCTGCAAAAGGGCGCGCTGGAGGGCGACCTAGTGGCGCGGGGCTGGGGATTTGCCGACGATCTGATCTGGCCGCCGCTGGACGAAAATACGGGCGTGAGCGATATGCTGAAGCTCATGAAGAACGGCACGAAAGTGCGGGGTTTCATCTGTACGATCGATATGCCGTACCCGCGGGCCTGCGCTTCCTGAATCAATGATCTTGTTTAACCGGTATCTTTTTTATCATGAACCAACCATTGCCGTCCGGCGTTCCGCTGGATACGTTCCGTTCGTTTTTATTGTCCCGGGGATTCCGGTTCCGGTTTATCCCCGGCGGGTTTGAAAAGTGGCACCGGCCGGGGAGAGGCAGGCCGGTCATTATCCGCATGTACCACGATCCGGTGCCGCAATTCGCGCTGAAAACGGCTTTGCGGAATATGTTCGCGCTGGAAGAAGAGCTGCGGGCGTTTATGGAGCAGGAGCTATCATAAAACAGGGCCGGTGTTGGCCGGCCCTGATGGTTTGTGGTGGTTTTACTTCATATCCTTTAATACCTCCTGCACCGCTCTTTCCAGCTGGGGATCTTTGTTTTCCAGCCGGTCGGTGAAGGTGGTCTTTACATAAATGTCGGGGGAAACGCCTTCCTTTTCCAGGTTCTTCCCGTCGAGCGTGTAGCAGCCCCAGGAAGGGAGACGGTAAAAAGAACCGTCCACCAGCCCTTTGCCGGAAGTGAAGATGATCCAGCGGTACGATTCCGTGCCCACGATCTTACCGAGCTTCAGGGCTTTGAACCCTGCGGCGGTCATTTCCGCATCGCTCAGGGACTGTTCATTGATCAGCAGCACAATGGGTTTGCCGGCGGGCGCGAAGTTCGGTTGCGGAGAAAGTTTGCCTTCGCGATATTGCCATTGCAGGTAGGGGCGTTGCGACAGGAATTGCAGCACTTCGTCGTGTACGTTGCCGCCGGTGTTGTAACGGAGATCGAGAATGAGCGCGTCCTTATTGCCGAGCTTGGCCGCCATGTCGATCAGGAATTTTTCCAGCTCGCCGGTGCCCATGTTTTTCATGCAGGTGTACGCCACTTTGTTGTTGCTGAGCTCGTCCACGCGTTTTTCGTTCCCGGCGATCCATTCGTCGTACAGCAGGCCGTTGAGTGCCTGGTAGGAGTTCGGGTGTATCCTTACGTCAAAGGGTTTGCCGTTGCGTTCGAAGGTGAGCTCCATCTCTCTTTCAAAAGCAGGGCGCGTGAAGTATTGATCGCGGCAGCGTGCGGGGTCTACTGCTGTACCGTTCACTTTGGTAAGCACGTCGCCGGGCCGTATGTCGATGCGGTGTTTGTCTGCCGCGCCGTTGGTGATGATGCGGCTTACTTTGTAAGGCTGCAGGTTGTCGAACTCGATGCCGGGCTCCATAGTGCGGTAGCTGAGCATCACTTTTTCTTCGTCGCCGGAGCTGCTGAAGCCGATGTGCGAAGAGTTGAGCTCGCCGAGCAGGTCGTTCAGCATGGTGCGGAGGTCTGCGCGGTTGTTGATATAAGGCAGGAAACGCGCATAATCGTCACGCAGCTTGGCCCAGTTGGCGCCGTGGAAGGTCGGGTTGTAGAAATTCTCTTCCACGTTGGCCCAGGTTTCATAATATATCTGCCTGAATTCCTCGTCGAGGTTGCGGTAGAAGGAAAGGTCGATGTCGATATCTTCCAGCTTGTTGGCGTCGGCGTTCAGCTTGCGGATGTTGCCGCCGGAAAGCGTGTACAGCTTGCCGTCCACTTCGCAGATGTCCGAAGCGCCCCGTTCCGTGCCCGCGATCTTCGTGGTTTTGTTATCCTCGAAGGGTTCCATCACCGTTTTCCACAAGGCGGATCTTCCGTCCGCATGATTGGAGGCAAAGTATACGGTGGTTTTGTCGCCCTTCTGCGAAATATGGTAAGGGCCGTACTGCGAGCCGAAGCCGGGGCTGATCTGTTCTACCCGCTGCATGATCTTTTCCGCGTCGATCGTGATGTCGGTTACCGTGGGCTCGCTTTTACCGGCTTTCGGATCTTTTTTGGCATCGTCTTTTTCGCCGTCTTTAGCGTCACGTTTGCCGGTGTTTTTGGAAGAGTCTTTCTTTTCTTCTTTTTTGAAAAGCTCGTCGAATTTATCCGCGCGGAAAGGGTCGTCGATCTTCTCCAGCGCCACGCGGTACACCTTGGGTTCTCTCATGCCGAAAGCGTAAGCAGGCCGGGTGCGCGAGGAAGTGAAATAGATGTATTTACCGTCAGGCGACCAGTAAGGATTTGTTTCGGTTACGCCGGTGTTGGTGAGGTTGGTCGTGACATTTTTTTTCAGGTGGTGTACAAAAATGTCGGTTTCAAAATTACGGTAGGCGGTAAACGTAACATATTCGTCATTCGGTGAAAAGCGGGGATCAGCGTTCTGGAAGGCCCAGATCTCATCTTTTACGATGGTTTTGGATGCAAGCGTTTTCAGGTCCATCAGCCTTACTTCGTCGCGGCCGCTGAGATATACGGCCTGCGTGCGTTTCCGGTTCATGGTCATCTGCCGGTTGTTACGTTTGTCGCTGGTAAGCTGTTTGGCGCTGCCGCTGCCGTCTGCGGGGATGGTGTACCAGTTCAGGTAGCCGTTGAGCG
>JBQCFV010000694.1:0-2768 GCA_051958695.1 Chitinophaga sp.
TGCTTCACAAAGCTCTCTACTTCGTATAGAGAAGGGAGTTTATAATCATTATGAAAAACAAAATCAGACCAGGTACCCTGCTGCACTTTTACTTTCCTGGCGCCGATAGTTCCTTCCACGGCAAGTTTGTACATCGACGGCGGATTACCGGTACCGATGCCGATGTTGCCATTGGTGCCGTCTACGACCATATAATTGTTTGATGCGCCTGTGCCATTGGTTTTGACGTGGTAGAAATAAAAATTAGCGCCCGAAGCGCCGATACCGAACGACCGGTTGGTACCTGCAAATTCGATGGCGTGGCCGTTATAAAGTTTTACGGTTTTTGCCCAGTTGTTCGTCGTCCAGTTAGCACCGCCGGACAAAGTTAGCTTAGCAGTACTGCTCTGTGGGCCAATACTCAGATTGCCCTGAATGCCGATTGGCGCCGCCGCAAACGCGGCTACCGCGCTTACTACATTGTCTGTAGCCAATTGTAGGGTTTCGCCTGTAGCATAGCCAGTAAATGAGAAGGAGTAAAGCATGGATGAATTGGCAATTTCCAATGCCAGGTAGGATTTGGAATTATAAACGAGCGTTACCAAGCGTGTGGGCTCGTTATAGTAGATCAGGGAACCGGTATTTGAGTTGTATGCAGTGGCGGTGTTCACTTCCACTGTCCATTTCCTGTTGC
The DNA here is from genome assembly GCA_051958695.1 of Chitinophaga sp. GTDB lineage: Bacteria > Bacteroidota > Bacteroidia > Chitinophagales > Chitinophagaceae > Chitinophaga. The sequence goes on from JBQCFV010000694.1 coordinate 674, forward strand.
TGCCTGCAGCGCTACCCCTTACTGCGGATATTTTTCCAAATACATACCGGTCGATTGACAAGGTGCCCGTATAGATTTCATGCAGCAGGAGATAATTAATGCCTTGCGAGTCTTCTGTCACACCTGGAATAGCTTTGTTGACATAATAATTCCTTCCGTTGTCTACCACATGCAGTTTTCCAGCGGGAGACGCCGTGCCGATGCCCACGGAGCCTGAGGTGGGGAAGACGTTGTTTTGCGCAAGAACCGTTAGATGTACGAGCAACGCAACAATGACGAGAGATAAAAATTTCATAGGTAACAAATATTTGAAAGACGAAAATAATGAAAGCGGGGAATGTAGAAAGTATTTTGTCGGGATCACATTTTAATGTTATACGCCCGCCGGGGTATAACGCTCTATATCAACACATTTTCCGCTTCCGCATTTTAAAATGTGAGAAATTGCTCTATATTTATACTGCGGTTATACTTTTTTGACCGCAAGTACCTATGCAACCTGATTGGCTTTTTCCCCCGTATCGTTACTCCAGCGGCTATTTTGGCACTCAGGACCCGTATGCCCATTCTGACCTCATTATAAACGTGTATTTGTATGGATATTATTGCGTACCAGGAATTTCATAACATCCGGCTCAGCGACTTCTATGCCGGCCCCGATTACCGGGAAGTGGAGAACTATGATTTTATGGGCGAACAGTGGGTGGGAGAGCTGTCCGGCTTCAACACGTTTCTCCGCCTTATCAACGAACCCGACGAAACCCGCGCCATTTCACTGGATTTTACAAAGGACGATGGCGGCATGATCGCCAAAGTACTGGACGCATTGCATTTGCCTATCCGGTCCGCCTGTAACGAAGCAGACCTGGCCGCGCTTTTCGGCGAACCGCACAAAAGGCTCCGTCTTGCAAAGGATACCGTTACCATCGATTATATTATCGGGGAGGAATTTAAATATTACCTGTCCTGCACCCTTCACAATATAAACGGCCTCATGTACCTGGACATTATGAATGAAGAAAAAGTCATCAAAAAACTGAAAGGAAAGGAGAAAAAGAAAAAGGAATAACCTATCTTCCCACTTGTATTCAACGCTTATACCTGGAAATGTTTACCCGCATATTACTTTTGATTGTTTTGTCTTTACCCGCCGCTGCGCAGGACAGCCTTATACAAAAGGCCGGAGCCGTGCCGGAGAAGTATTTATCGCAGGTGAAGCAAAAGAGCCGCAAGCTGGAAAGCCAGGTGGACAAACGCACCGAAAAGGCGCTCAACCTGATGATCAAACAGGAAAAACGCCTGCAGCAGAAAATGATGAAGATCGATTCCATCGCCGCCAAAAACATCTTTACCCGTTCCATCGATTCCCTTGGTCGCCTTAAAGCCTCGCTAAAAGGCAAAACGGACAAATACCAGAAAATGCTCAACGGCCAATACTTTGGCTACCTCGATACGCTTACCGGTTCGCTGGGTTTCCTGAAAGATTCAAAAAAGTTGCTGGGCGAGGCCAAAGGTGTGCAGGAAAAGCTGAAAAGCTCCATGGAGCAAGTAAATGCACTGAAAGGCAAGCTCCAGCAGGCGGAGAATATCAAACAGTACATCCGCGAGCGCCGCGAGCTGCTGAAAAGCCAGCTCAGTCAATATACGAGCCTTACCAAAGACCTTCAGAAGATCAACAAGGAAGCTTATTATTATGCGCAGCAGCTGAAAGAATATAAAGAAGTGTTCAGTGACCCTAAAAAGGCGGAAGCCAAGGCAATGGAGCTTTTACAAAAGCTGCCTGCTTATAAGGACTTTCTCGCCCGCAACAGCCAGCTCGCCAGCCTTTTTAACCTTGCCGGCGGTGGCAATACGGCCAACCTGGAGCAACAACTGGAAGGCCTGCAAACCCGCACCCAGGTAGAACAACTCATTCAGCAGCGTATCAGCGGAGGCGGCCCCAATGCCCGCCAGGCCCTCAGCCAGCAAATGGATGCCGCCCGCTCGCAGTTCGATGAGCTGAAAAAGAACTTCCCTGATCTGGACAATGCCGCCGAAATGCCCGATTTCAAGCCCAAAGAACTGAAAACAAAAAGCTTCCTGCAGCGACTTGAAT
>JBQCFV010000695.1:0-3474 GCA_051958695.1 Chitinophaga sp.
CACGATACCTTCGAACCGGAACTGTACCGCCTGATGAAAGAAAAAGGTTACGACCTTCTCCCCTACGTCAATCACTTCGGTCCCACGCCGGACAGCGGGTGGACGGCCTATTCCGACGGCCCGCGTTATTCCAGCGGCTACACTACGCTGTTCCACACTTTCGGCTTCGTGCCCGAAACCCATATGCTCAAGCCCTACAAACAACGCGTGGAAGCGACGTACGCCCTCATGGAATGTTTTATCCGCTTTACCAGCGAGCATAGCGCGAAGATCCGCGAGCTGCGCGAACAGACGAAGTCATCCGTAAAAACGCAGGAAAAATTCCCGCTCAACTGGGCGCCCGATATGGATCAACACGAGCTCTACACCTTCAAAGGGTACACCGCAGGATACAAGCCCAGCAAGGTTTCCGGCCTACCCCGCCTGTATTACGACCGTACAAAGCCCTACGAAAAAAAGATCAGAATTTTCAACACCTTCCTGCCCGGCAATTTCATAACCAAACCTGAAGCCTACATCATCCCGCAGGGCTGGTGGGCCGTGATCGAACTGCTGCAAAACAATAACGTGCGCATGCGCCGCTTCGCGCAGGACACAACCATTACTGTCGAAGCCTACCGTATAGAAGATTACAAAACCCCGCAGCGCCCCTACGAAAAACACTACCTGCACAACAGCGTGAAAGTGAGCGCCAGCAAACAAACCCTCAAATTCCTGAAAGGCGATTATTACATCCCGATGGACCAGGCCGCCAACCGCTACCTCATCGAAACGCTGGAACCCGCCGGCGGCGATTCATTTTTTGCATGGAATTTTTTTGACGCGATCCTTGGTCAGAAAGAAGGATACTCCACGTACGTGTTTGAAGATACGGCGGCGGAATACCTGGCAGAGCACCCCGAGGCGCGCAAAGCGTTGGAAGCTCAGCGTGCCAAAGACAGCACCATGGCTAAAAGCGCGTCAGCGCAGCTGAATTATGTGTATCGTAATTCTCCGTGGAACGAGCCAGGGTTTATGCAGTATCCGGTGTTCAGGGTGGTGAGGTGAGAAAAGTTGTCCTTTAGGAAAACTTTCAGAGGAACTGCCAAACGTGAGAAATTTGAATCAGATTATGAAATGTTCAAAATTGGCGCATTGCTCCATGAAGCACGTGTGGCAAAGGGTTTAACACAAGAAGAACTTGCGAATAAAGTGGGGAAAACAAAATCTTATATATCAAAAATCGAAAATGACGTCAAGGAAGTCAGAATTTCAACCTTGCGTGAAATTGTGGAAGTCGGGCTTGGCATGAAAGTGCAATTATCCATCACTGCTTAAGAAAATACCCACCCTTAAACTCCATGCTTCCTCAACAGCATAAACGTATGCTGCTCCCCATAAAACTGGTTATAGATAACTGCATTATTCGCGGGCCACAATTCCATTTCCTTCACGGCAGACCATAGCCCGAAAGCCCCGGCAGTATCGTATTCCCCGCAATAGGGCTTGAAATAGAAAACCTTGGCATCGGGGATGCGCTGCTCCACGCTGTCGTAAAAACCGGCGTAGCGGCTGTCGCCGTTGCGGCCGGATACCAGCAGGTCTATCTCTTCGGGGGCGAGATCGTGGGCGGAAAGGAAAGCTTGCAGCGCCTGCTGTACTTCTTCTTCAGAAGGCTTGTACAACATTTTGATGTCTTCGATGCAGATCTCCGTGGGTTGGGAAGTGAGCAGGAAAAAAGCGGCGCCTTCACCGGCGATGGAGCCTTCCGTGCCGGAATCCAGCAGCTCGGCGGGTTGCGTCAGCTCGTTCTTCCAGTAGCCGATGCGGCTTTTGATATAAAAATGTTCGTCGGTTATTTCGTCGAAAGCGCCGGCGAGCACTTGTTCGGCCTTGCCTTCGGCGAGCAGCATCATGCTGTCCAGCACGGCATGCCCGAATGAAAAGCCGCGGTGCACGAAGGTATTGTTGTACCCGGTGCTTTGCTGTTGCAGGGCTATGAGGCCGTTGACGGAGTTATAGGTGGATTGAATAAAAGGCGTAGGGTTCAGCGCCGTTTCGGCGTACTCGCGGATATCGTGCAGGAATTTTTCCGTGTCCTGCAGGCTGCCGCGGCCGGTGCCGGTAACGATGGCGCCGGGTGATTTGGCGTTGCCGTTGCGAAGGCATTGCAAAGCGGCGGCCAGTCCCATTTTGAGCACGCGGCTCATGCGGCGCAGGTTGTTGGGCGGAATAAATTCGCTGTAATCCGGCTCTTTCACGCGCATCATGCTTTTGCCTTCCAGCGTAAGCAGGTGCGGTTCAAATTCGCCCGAAAAGCTCTCCTGCGGGGAGATGGCGGCACTGCTCCGTATGTAACATTTAGCCTTCATATCTGCTGAATACCAGCGAGGCATTGTTCCCGCCAAAACCAAAGGAATTGGAGATCACGTTTTGCACGGGATATCCTTCCAGCAGCTTTGTTTCGGGCGTGATGCCCAGCTCTTCCATTTTTTCTGAAAAATTAAGGTTCGGAAATATCATCTGCCGGTTGATGGCCAGCACGGAATAGATCGCTTCTACAGCGCCCGCGGCAGCCAGAGCATGACCGGTAAAAGGCTTGGTGGAACTGAATTTCGGCACGTCGGTACCAAAAAGTCTTTCCAATGCTTTGCCTTCTGAAACATCGTTGTTGAATGTGGCGGTGCCGTGCACGTTCACGTATTGCACATCGCCAGTGCTTCTGCCGCTCATAGCCAGCGCTCCGCGCATGGCCTCGTAAGCGCCGTCGCCTTCGGGAGAGGGGGCAGTGGGGTGAAACGCTTCGTTGGTATTGCACCAGCCGGTGAGCTCCGCCAGTACCCTCGCTTTGCGCGCACGCACAAGCGACTCGCTTTCTAGCACCAGGTACGCCGCGCCTTCGCCGAGGTTCAGGCCGTTGCGCTGCTGGTCGAAAGGCCGGCAGAATTGTTTGTCCGTATTCTTGAGGGAATTAAAACCATTGATGGTAAACCGCGTGAGGGCTTCCGTACCGCCGCATACCGCGCGCTGTACGAGTCCCTGGCGGATGAGCCTCGCCCCGTACATCAATGCATTCGCGGAAGAGGAACAGGCGGTGCTGATGGTGGTCACGTATTCGCGGATACCGGTTTCATCGGCAATGCGCTGCGTGCAGTCCGCACAATCGAGCGTATCGATGTATTGCAGGAAGGTGCCTTCTTTTTCGGGATCGAGTATATCGAAATAGACCTTTTCCGTATCGCACATGCCGCCAACGGTGGAAGCATTTACCAGTGCGGCGGGTATTTCGCGGGGATCTGCGATGCCGGCGGATTGCAAGGCTTCCTGCATGGCAACAAGGCCCAGCAGGGTAGTACGCGTAAATTCCGGGGAATGGGGTTTGCCGGCCAGCGCGCCCAGTTCGTCCGTGCTGAGCTTCACTTCACCTACCGGCAGCACGTTTTTGTGAACGGTATCGATGTAGCGGGTAAAACCGAGCCCGCTCTGCTGCGCGCG
>JBQCFV010000696.1:0-9229 GCA_051958695.1 Chitinophaga sp.
AGTAGCGGCGAAAGAACTGCCCCGCGGCTTTACCTACGAATGGAGCGGCATGACGCGCGAGCAGATCGAATCAGGCAACCAGGCGATCTTCATCTTCCTGATCTGCCTCGTGTTCGTATACCTGCTGCTGGCCGCGCAATACGAAAGCCTGCTGCTGCCTTTGCCCGTACTGTTGTCCCTGCCCGCGGGTATTTTTGGCGCGTTTTTCAGCCTGTACCTGCTCGGTCTTGAAAACAACATCTACGCGCAGGTGGCGCTGGTGATGCTTATCGGCCTGCTTGGCAAGAACGCGATCCTGATTGTGGAGTTTGCCGTGCTGCGCAGCAAACAGGGCGCAACCATCGTGAATGCCGCCATACAAGGCGCGGTGTCGAGGTTGCGGCCCATCCTGATGACCTCCTTTGCGTTCATCGCGGGCCTGATACCCTTGTGCATCGCATCCGGCGCGGGCGCCATGGGCAACCGTTCCATCGGTACCGCCGCAGCCGGCGGCATTCTCATCGGCACTATCTTCGGCGTGATCGTGATACCGGGGCTGTACGTGCTGTTTGCATCCATTACAAGGAAAAAGAAAGTTAAACTTAATGCTTATACGAATGAATAATATACGCAAGGGATTGTGCATACTAGTGTTGACGGGTTTGGGCGCATGCAGCCTGCCCTCGCGGCTCACGTTGCCCGAAGCGCGGCCCGTGCCGGTTGCGGGCGGCGATACCTTAACGCTGTCCGCCTTCCGGCAGGTGTTCCAGGACCCGCATCTTCGCGCGCTGATAGACACGGCGATGCTGCGCAACAACACGCTGCTGGCCGCCGCGCAGCGCATCGAAGCGGCGCGCGCCAACCTGCTGATGGCAAAAAGGGCCGTCCTGCCTTCCCTCGATCTTTCGGTAACAGGAGGCGTGGAGAAGTACGGTGATTATACCATGAACGGCGTCGGCAATTATGATACGAACCTGTCGCCCAACATCAATAAAGACCAGCGGATACCGCGCAATGTGCCTGATTATTTCGTGGGGCTGCGCAGCTCCTGGGAGATCGATCTCTGGGGCAAGCTGAAAAGCCGGAAAAAAGCCGCGTACCATCGTTTCCTTGCTTCGCAGGAAGGGCAGCGCCTGCTGAAAACGCAGGTGGTCGCCGGCATTGCGGGCATGTATTATGAGCTTACCGCGCTGGACGAAGAGCTGAAGATCATCGAAAGGAACATCGTGCTGCAGGAAAGCGCCGTAGCCACCGTGAATGTGCAAAAGGCCGCAGGCCGCGCCACGGAGCTGGCGGTACAGCAGTTCACCGCGCAGCTGCTCAGCACGCAGGGGCTGGCGTACAATATCCGCCAGCAGATCAATACGCTGGAAAATCAGTTGAACGCTGCCCTGGGCCGCTTTCCCATGCCCATCGCGCGCCGCGCGGACACTACATTGCCCGCAGGCGTAAATGGCGGTATCCCGGTGAGTTTGTTATTGCAGCGCCCGGACGTGCGGCAAGCGGAGCTGGAGCTGGCAGCGGGCCGGGCGGACGTGGAAGCGGCGCGCGCATCGTTTTTGCCTTCGCTGACGCTTACGCCATACGCAGGTTTTAATTCCTTCAAGGCAGGGCTGCTCTTCCGTTCGCCGGCTTCCATCGCATGGGGCGTTGCGGGCGGTATTACCGCGCCGATCTTCAACAAAAAACAACTGGAATCGCAGTTCAATATTTCCACCGCCGCCGCCACGAGCGCTTTCTATCACTGGCAGCAGGCCGTGGTAGACGGTTACAAGGAGATCGCGACGGCGCTCGGCAAAGTGGAGAACCAGCAGAAGGCCTATGCGCTGAAGAACAAAGAAGTGGCCGTGCTCACGGACGCCGCGGCTACCGCGAACATCATGTACAGCACCGGTTACGCTTCTTACCTCGAAGTGATCACCGCGCAGCGCAGCGTGCTCGAAGCGGAGCTGGCGCTGGTTACCACCCGCAGGGAAGTGTACGCAGGGCTGGTGGAGCTGTACCGCGCGCTGGGCGGCGGTTTGATGCAGCAATAATCTGAAAGAAAACCCTGAACCGTGATGTTGACCAATACCGGTGAAGCAGTCGGGAAGAATATTCCTGTTCTGTTTCACCGTATTATCGGGAGGAAAGCATCACGCGCATACAAAGAACGGCACGGACTGTTACGCCCGTGCCCTTGTTAAGTTAAATGGTCACATCGGCGGACAGGAAAAAATGATCGCTGGGGTATCGCCCGTTTTCCTGGTCCTTGATGATATGGCTGGCCGTAGCTTTCACCGGGCCTTTGCCAAAAATAAAATCGATCTTGCCGTCGGGCTTTCCTTTCGCATATTTTTCCCCTTCGAAGGCATGCGCGGTAAAGCTCACGGGGCCTTCGCCATGCACGACGGTGTAGGTGTCCGCCCAGCCGCCATTTTTCACCGGCTCAAACACTTTGCTGCTTGCACGCGAATTAAAATCGCCCGTCAGTATCTGCGGGAAATCCGGCTGGTATTGCGCGCTTTCTTCCACCAGCATTTTCGCCTGCTGCAATTTTGCTTCGGCTGAAACATGGTCGAGGTGCACGTTCACCACTCTTAATTCTTTCCCCGTTCTTTTTTCACGAAGCCGCACCCAGTTCACATGTCTTGCGCGCGCCGTGCCCCAGGCCATGCTGCCCGCTACCAGCGGTGTTTCCGACAGCCAGTAACAGCCGCCGCCCAGCAGTATGTACCGTTCGTTCGAGAACAGGATGGGATTTTTGGCGATGCCGTGATAACCTTCCTTATGCGCGTCCATTTCCGGGCCGTCGAAGCCGAACAGCGTGTAACCGGGGAACGCGCTGCGGATGTCTTCGGCCTGTTCTTTCAATACTTCCTGGAAACCCACTATATCGGGCTTTTGGGCTTTGATCACTTTGAGGCAGAGTTTTTTTCTTTGCGGCCATCCCAGCCCTTTGGCTTCATCGTCCGGCAGCGCCACGCGGATGTTGCAGCTGAGCACCCGGTGCGATGCCGCCGCCGTTGCGCTGGCGGCGGCGGGCAGCTGCGGAAGGAGAGAGGCGATGGAAGCGGCGCCGAGGTTGCCGAGAAAACGCCTTCTGGATTGTGTATCGCTCATACGTTATTTTTTAAGATCCGGTTTTTTCGGTGACCGGCGTGCGCAGGTACGCGCCTTTTCCGGTCAGCTCGCGTTGCAGTTTTCGTACGTCTATGTCCGCGGGTTGTACGCCGTCTTTGATAGCCATTTTGGCCGCGCGGCCGGCCGCTTCGCCCATCGCCATGCAGGGCGCCATCACGCGGATGGCGGACATGGCTTCGTGCGTGGTGGAAATACAACGTCCTGCCACGATGAGATTCTTTACTTTCTGCGGCACCAGCGAACGGTAGGGAATATCGTAGCAGTCGCCGCACCATTCCAGCGTGCAGCCGCCGCCCTGCGGATGATGGATATCCAGCGGGTAGCTGGCCACGGCAATGGCGTCGTCGAAGTGCGCGCAGCTCATGATGTCGTCGCGCGTCATCGTGTATTGGCCCTGTATGCGCCGCGTTTCGCGGATGCCGAGAAAGGGCGCCGTTTTCAGGAAGTAGGCGTTCTCAAAACCGGGCACGTAGTCGATCAGGTATTGCTGGATGTCGTAGATCTGTTTGCGGCCTTCGATCTCGCCGTAAGTAAGACTGTCCGGATCGGTGCCATTCACGCCGCTTATGCGGGTCATGTTCACCCACACTTCCCCTTTTCGCAGACCGGTGATGAGGATGGTGCGTTCGGTCGCGAGCGTCAGGCCCGCGTCCTGCGCCTTTTTGATGAGATTGCGCATGCCTACCAGCACGAACTGGTTGTTTTGCCCGAAATATTCTGCGGGGATAAAATCGGTGAGATAAGTCCTGGGTTCTTCCGCGATGCTGAGGCGCAGCTTTTCGGTGTCCACGCCGCCGAGGCAGAACATGAGGGTGGGCGGCTGCACGCCCTGCTGCTCGTTGCCGTAATCGCAGGGCACGCCGCTTTTATAGGCGACGTCCGCATCGCCGCTGCAGTCGATGATCACTTTGGCGAGAATGGCCTCGCGGCCGGCTTTGCTTTCCACGATCACGCCTTTCAGCTCGTCGCCTTCCATCACCACGCCGGCGCAAAAGGTGTAGAACTGTACCTCCACGCCGCTTTCCACGAGCATTTCGAGGGCCACGGTCTTCACGCTTTCCGGCTCCACGAGCGTGAGGCTCATATGCAGGGGGCAGGGGCGGTGCTCGCTGGCGGCGTTGCGCGCTTTTAAACGGTCGATGAGCTTTTGCGGAAGCCCTTTGATGATCTGGTTGCCTTTCTGGCCGAGAAAGCCGAGGATGGGCAGGCCGATCGTCATGTTGCCGCCTACGAAGCTCCTGCTTTCAAGCAGCAGCACTTTTGCGCCGTCTTCCGCGGCCGCCTGCGCGGCAATGATGCCCGAAGGCCCGCCGCCTACCACTAACACGTCTACGGTTTTTCTTACCGGGATGGATCTTGCCGGTTCTGAGATCACTTGTTTGTTCATACGGTGGTTATTTGAATTTTTTTATTCTCTTTTAATTGCGGTATGTGCTCCCGTTTCACCATCGTCCACAATACCACCACGGCCAGCGGGTGCATCACGGCCATCAGCATAAAGATGGTGCCCGCGCCCATACTGCCGATCATTTGCCCGACGTAATAATTGAACACTACCGCGCCGAGCGCGCCAAAGCCGCTCGCAATGCCCAGCACGCTGGACACGTTTTTCACCGGGAATGCTTCCGCGATCACCACGCTGATATTAAAAAGCCAGCTGAGCGCCATCACGGCGATCAGGCTGAATACGAGCAGCGTGGTGGCTACGTTGGGAAGATAGCTGACGAGCAGGCAAAGCGGCGCCAGCGCTGCGGTGGTGGTGAGCATGATCTTGCGGGAACGCAGCGGTTGGATGCCTTTGCGCACCATCCTGTCCGACCATGCGGAAACGCCGATGCTGCTCAGGTCCGCTACGAGAAAAGGTATCCAGCCAACCATGCCTACCTGCGCCAGCGTAAGGCCGGAACCTTCCTGCAAATAACCGGGCAGCCAGAAAAGACAGAAATACCATACCGGGTCGCTGAGGAAACGGATCAGCAAAATGCCCCAAAGGCTTTTGGTGCGCCATAGCTTCCACCAGCTGAAACCCTCGCTGTCCCCGGGTTCCGCCACTTCTGTCACAACGGAAGGCGGCGGGTCGCGGTAGATCAGCTTCCACATCACCGCTATCAGCACGCCAACGGCGCCGCACACGAGGAAAGCCGTTTTCCAGTTGAACGTCAGCGTGAGCCATGCGATAAGCGGCGGCGCGATGATGGCGCCGATGGAGCTGCCTGCTACGCACAAGCTGTTGGCCGTTGCACGCACGCGCCCGGAAAACCATACGGCCACCGTTTTCAGCTGCGCCGGAAAATTGGCTGGTTCGGCTACGCCCAGCAGCCCGCGAAAAAATACGAACTGCCCGATGCTGCGCGAAATACCGCCGCCGATGCTTGCTACCGACCAGAGCAGGATGCTGTAAAACATCACTTTGCCCGCGCCGAACTTGTCCACGAGCCAGCCGGAGATGGGATACATCACGGCATAGCAGATCGTAAAAACGTTCACGATCAGGGCATACCCGCTGTCGTCCAGGTCAAATTCCGTTTTCAGCAGCGGTTTCAGGATCGATACCATCTGCCGGTCCACATAATTGAAAACGATCGCGGTGAAAATGATCGCGACGATGAGCCATCGCCTTTTTTCGTTGAACCATCCTGTCTTTTGTGGTGCTGCTGTATTCATGCTAGTTCAGTTCAAAAGTAAATTCGTCAAATGATGCCCGCCGCCGCGCCAGGTGTTCCGTAGTGGGCGAAGCGGCAAAAAAGGGCGAGAAGGTTTTTACTTTCACCGTTTTGCCGTCCGGTAAAAATTCGAGCAGCCGCAGCCAGCCGTCGCCGCCGTTGCCGTAATGCCCGCCACCCATCGCCTGCGCGTTGAACGTCATCTGGTGCACGGTCTTTCCGGCGTCGTTTTTATACGTGCGGAACCCGCCGTGTTTTCGCGCGTCGTTCTTTGCGCCGATATGCCCGGAAACGACGATGCGGATATTGCCCGCGGGCTTTACGAGTTTCTCCCAGATGGCCTGTCCGTAATTCGCGTCCTCGAGATCGTATTTTGTTTTTACGATGCGTTCATTTTTGTAATTAAGATAAGCATGCGTGAGCAGCACTACAATATGGTCTTTGTATTTTTCCTGCATCACCACGCTTTTGGCCCATCGCAGCACGGTATCGCGCGGCGCGAACTCGATGGTCATGAACAGGTAGGGCCTGCCCTGCGGCGAGCGCCATTCAAAACAGGCGTTCTCCAGGCTCAGGCGGCCTTCCGGGTTTTTGGTCACTTCACGCAGCAAAGCCTGGTTAAGATAATTTTTATCCGCGGGGAAATAATCCGGGTACGACGTGTATTTCGGCCAGTGCGAATAGCTGAAGATGTTGTAGTCGTGATTCCCCGCGGCGGCCACATAAGGCAGCCGCCCGTCCAGCTTGCCAAAAGCCCGTGAGATAGCTTCCCATTGCTGCTTCCCGGTCTGGTCCATTTTTTTGCCGTCGGGGTTGATGATGTCGTTATGCTCCACCAGGTCGCCGGTGCAGAGCACCATTTTTATGTGCAGGCGTTCCTGCTCGCCGGTGATCCAGTTCATCATCATGTCCAGCAAAGGCTGGTTGCGCTTGAACTTGACATAGTTCTGCGGGTCCGGTAGCACTACTACCGACCAGGAATCCGCGTTGCCAAGCGAAGGCCGTATACTGTCGCTTTCCTGCGCGCCTGCCCTGAAAACGAGCAGCAGCAAGCAACAGAGCGTCCACACCGTTTTTCTACCAATGTTCATTCTGTTTCAGTTTTTTATTCGTCAGTATCTCGATGTTCGGGATGGGCCAGAGGTAATCGCGGTTCGGATCGAACACCATGTTCTCGATCACGCGCATTTCGCCGGCATTCGGCACATCGGAATAATCGGGAATGGTATTTTCGTCCAGCGTGGGAGCTTGGCTCAGCCATGCCGTGCGGATGCGGCCGTAACGCGGGCCGGTCATCACTTTTTCGGCGATGCGCCAGCGGCGGATGTCGGAGAGGCGGAGCCCTTCGTTGGCCAGCTCCACTTTGCGCTCGCGGCGTACCAGCGAACGGAGGTACGGCTGCGAGCTGCCGCGCGGTACGGCCGGCATGCCCGCGCGGAGGCGTACGGAATCCAGCGCGAGGTACACGGACTCGTCGATCTTGTTCGCCTCGATCCTTGCTTCCGCATAAGTAAGCAGCACCTCGGCATAGCGGATCAGCACGATGTCGCCGTCGCAGTTCTGATCGTCCGGCATATCTTTAATGTCCGTCCATTTGCGCCAGAGATAACCGGTGAAGGTGGCGTAAGTATTGGTAGCGTCCGTATTGCGGATGCGGATGGCGGGCGTTACGTTGTAGTTCCATACGTACGTGCTGTCGGGGTGCGTTTCGAATTGAAAACCGTAATAAACGCTGCCCGGTACGGCAATGCTCATGGCAAGGCGCGGGTCCCTGTCCTTGAAAGGATGCTGCGGATCGAAGCGCGGCGATTTATCGATCGTAAGCCCGTCGATACATTCGTAGGAATCGAGCATCTGCTGCGTGGGCACTTCGTTGGAAACGCCGCCTGCAAGGCGGGAGGAAATGAAGTTGGAATTGGTATGCGTGAGCGTTCCTTTTAAATATTGCAGGGAAAAGATATGCTCTTTGCAGTATTCGCCGGTGTAGTTGAAAAGGTCTCCGTAATTTTCATACAGCCCGTATTTCCCGGTGCCCCTGGCGGCATTGGCCGCATCTGCGGCAATGTCCCATTTTTCATTGTAAAGCGCTACGCGCGCTTTTAAGGCGTACGCTGCAGCCTGCGTGGCGCGGCCGGTGATGTTGCCGGTGTTGAAGGGAGGAAGGTCCGGCACGGCTTCGTCCAGCTCATTCAATATCCATTCCACGACCTCGGCCTTGGAAGTTTTCGCCATCTGCGCTTCGTCTACGGTCAGCACTTTGGTTACGAGCGGCACGCCGCCAAACAGCTCGGTGAGCATGGCGTAGCTGAAAGCCCTTACAAAGCGGGCCTCGGCGATCACCTGCCGGTAATATTTATCGTCGATATTGCCTTTTGCATTTTCAATATTGTCCAGCAAAAAGTTGGCGCGGCCGATGGCTTTGTAAAAACCCGTCCATGCGTTTTGCGCGGATTCGTTGGTGCTGGTGGCGGTGCCGTTGCCCAGCTCCTGCGAAGGATGCGAGCTGCGGTTCCAGCTTACGTCCGTGGTATTGTCCATCATCACGGGCCAGGGGCGGGTGGATTTTAATTCCCAGGTAAGCGACTTGTAACAGCCGAGCACGCCCAGCTCCACTTCCGTGGCGTCGTTGTAGAAAGAAGCGGAAGACGGGCTGTCCAGCGGCAGCCTGTCGAGTTGTTTGTTGCAGCCTGCCGCCAGGAAAACGAGGCAGCCGGCCGCTATAACAGGTATGTTGAGTTTCATGGTCTTTCGGTTTAACGGTTTAGAACTTGACATCGATGCCTACGGTGTACACTTTCACCTGCGGGTAACGGTTGCCCGTGCCTACGGGCGCTTCCACATCGTAGCCGTCCCAGAAATTGTCCCAGGTGAGGATGTTCTGACCGGCTACATATACCCGGGCGGACTTCAGCTTCAGCCTGCCGGTAACGCTTTCGGGCAGCGCGTAAGCGAGCTGCAGGTTCTTCAGGCGCAAGTACGCCGCGCTTTTCATCCAGAAGCTGGACGGCTGGTAGTTGTTGCCGTTGTCGCCGTAGGTGAGGCGGGGGAACCTTGCGTCCGGGTTGTCTTCCCGCCAGTAATCCTTATGCTGCTCATGCGCGGTGCCGCCGGAATAAAAAGGCTGCACGCTGTAGGAATAAAGATAACCGTCCGCCTTGCCCACGCCCTGCAGGAAAGCGTTGAGCGAAAAGTTGCGGAACGATGCGTTCAGGTTGAAGCTGTAAGTGTACCGCGGGATGGTGCTGCCGATCACTTTGTAATCTTCGTTCGTGATGGCCGCGTCTTTGTTCTGGTTCACATAACGGATATCGCCTGGCGCAAGGATGCCGATCTGTTTGGCATGGGCGTCTATCTCCGGCTGCGACTGGAAATACCCGTCGGCTTCCAGGGCGTAAATGGAATTGATGGAATATCCTTCGCGGCTGATCAGCAGGTCGGTGCTGTTGATGCCGCGCAGGTCGAGC
>JBQCFV010000697.1:0-5504 GCA_051958695.1 Chitinophaga sp.
ATATTTCGCGGATTATTTATATGCTTACGGAGACGATCAGCAGAAGTCCGAGGTAAAGAATTTTATCCTCCGCTGGCGGCTGGAACCGAAGAAAGAAGACCTCGCAAAATGGAAACGCGGCGTGCTGGTAGAGCCCGCCAAACCCATCGTGATCTATATCGACCCGGCCACGCCCAAACAATGGCGGCCATACCTCATACAAGGCATCAACGACTGGCAGAAAGCTTTTGAGCAGGCCGGTTTCAAAAAAGCGATCATCGGGAAGGAATGGCCGGAGAACGATACCACCATGCATTTGGAAGATGCGCGTTATTCGATGCTGAACTACTTCCCTTCCGAAGTGATGAACGCTTACGGCCCCAACGTGCACGACCCGCGCAGCGGGGAGATCATCCAGACGCATATCGGCTGGTATCACAACGTGATGTCGCTGCTGCACAACTGGTACATGGTACAGGCCGCCGCCAGCGATCCCGCCGCGCGCAAACCGAAGTTCGACCAGAAGCTGATGGGCGAGCTGGTGCGTTTTGTATCCAGCCACGAAGTAGGCCACACGCTGGGCTTGCGCCACAATTTCGGCAGCAGCAGCCGCACACCGGTAGACAGCCTGCGCAGCCGCAAATATCTCGACGCGCACGGTCATACCGCGAGCATTATGGATTACGCGCGTTTCAATTATGTGGCGCAGCCTGAAGACAACATCCCGCAGCGCGACCTGTTCCCGCGGATCGGCGAATACGACCGCTGGGCCATCGAATGGGGCTACGGGTATTCCGGCGCAAAAAATGCGGACGATGATCAAAAAGTGATGGCTAAACGCGTTTCAGCCCGGCTTGCAGAAAACCCGCGCCTCTGGTTTGGCGACGGCGAAACGGTGAAAACCGACCCGCGCAACCAGACCGAAGACCTCGGCGACGATGCCGTGAAAGCCAGCGCTTACGGCATCAAAAACCTGCAGCGCATTGTGCCCAACCTTTACAAATGGACTTTGGAAGAAAGCGGCGTACAGCAAAATCTGCCCGATATGTACAAAGCCGTGAAGGACCAGTACGTGCGTTACCTGAACCATGTGTTAAAAAACATCGGCGGCGCTTACCGCACGCCCAAAGGCGACGACGAGCCCGGCGACCGTTTTAAACCCGTGCCGAAAGAGCTGCAGGAACGCGCGATCGCATTCTTCGACGAACAGGTGTTCCACGCGCCGCTCTGGCTGCTGGACCCTTCGGTAATGAACAAGACCACCCAGCCGGACGGCCCGAACTTTGTGCTGGACCTGCAGGTGCGGCTGCTCAATTCGCTGCTGGACATTTCGGTACTGAACAAACTGATGGCGAATACGGACCAGTTTGGAAGTGAGAACACGCTGCTGGTGGGAGACTATGTGAAGAACATCCACCAGCGCATCTGGAAACCGCTGTCCGCCCCGGCCATCAAGCTGGACCGCTACCAGCGCGATCTGCAGAAAGCGTACGTGGGCGCGTTGTTCGAAATACTGCTGTCCAAAGATCCGTCCGTTACGGAAAACGATGCGTATTCCATTCTCTGGGCCGATCTTGCCAGCCTTAAAACAGAATTGCAGCAGGCTTCTTCCAAAGCCGGCGATGCGCTTACGAAATATCACTTCGACGACCTGCAGTTCAGGATACAGAATACCACGACGATAAAACGGTAATTATGGAAAAAGTGATCGAGCAAACGGCCTGGATGTTCCTGGTTTCGGTGCTGCGGTATTTCGTGATCGCCGGGGTGTTTTTTGGCGTGTTCTACTGGTTGTTCAAAGACCGGTTCGGCAGGAACAAGATCCAGCAGCGGAGCGCTTCCCGGAAGGACTTTGCGCGCGAGATATTGCATTCCCTGTCGTCGATGCTGGTGATGACGGTGATCGCGGTGCTGATACTGTTCACGCCGCTGCGCGGTTATACGCTGGTGTACGGCGATCTTGCCGCGAACGACTGGTGGTACCTGCCGCTGAGCGTGGCGTTGAGCCTCGTGATACACGACACCTATTTTTACTGGATGCACCGGGCGCTGCATCACCCCGCGCTGTTCAGGGCGACGCATTTATTGCATCACAAATCCGTCAATCCTTCGCCGTGGGCCTCTTATTCCTTTCATTTTTTTGAGGCTGTTACGGAAGGCGCGGTGCTGTTGCTGCTGGCGGTCGTGATGCCCATGCATCCCATCGCCATCGGGCTGGTCGTGTTGCTCGGGCTGATCATCAACGTGAACGGGCATCTCGGTTACGAGATCATGCCGCGTTGTCTGCGTCACACGTTTTTATTCGGGATCGTGAATACTTCCGTCTATCACAACCTGCACCACCGCAAGTTCAAAGGCAACTACGGCCTGTATTTCCGCGTGTGGGACAGGCTGATGGGCACGGAGCATCCTGATTATGTGATGGAATACGACCGGCTGCAAGAGCGGCGGTTCGGCGAAAGAAGTAGCGGTTGAAACCGCTGCCGCGGGATGAAGATATAAACAGGGCTGCCGGTACCGGTTGGCAGCAGGATAAGGATGTTATAAAAATAAAACAGGGCAGTCATTCGTGGCTGCCCTGTTTTCATATACGCCTTTACGGCAGTTCTTTCGAAGCGTTCAGCTCGATGTTCCTGGCATGTTTTCCGCGCAGCCGGATGTTCAGCATTTCCACGATGAGGGAGAAGCCGAGGCAGGAGTAAATAATGCTCTTGCTGATCTCCTGGTGGAAGCCGCTGGCGATCAATACCACGCCGATCACGATCAGGAAGGTGAGGGCCAGCATCTGGAGTGTCGGCTGTTTGTTGATGATCTTCGTAACCGGGCCGGCGAACAGCATCATGATGATGATGGACACGATCACGGCGATGATCATCACCAGCACGTTTTCCACCAGCCCCACGGCCGTAAGGATGGAGTCGAAGGAAAACACCGCGTCTACCAGCACGATCTGTATCAGCACGGCGCCGAGGCTATGCACCGCGCGGGCGCTCTTTGGCCCCTCCTGCCCGCCGGATTGCAGCTTGTGGTGTATCTCCAGCGTGCTTTTTACGATCAGGAACAGGCCGCCCGCCAGCAGGATGATGTCTTTCCAGCTCAGCGGTATCACGAGCCCGTTCAGCCATTTAAAATTCACGACCGGGTCTTTCAGCCCGATGATCCAGTTGATACACAAAAGCAGCGCCACCCTGAATACCATGGCAAGGCCCAGACCGATGTTGCGGGCTTTTCGCTGCTGGTTTTCCGGCAGCTTGCCGGCCACGATGGAAATAAAGATAATGTTGTCGATGCCCAGCACTACTTCAAGGAAGCAGAGCGTCAGCAGGCTGATCCATACGGAAGCATCGGTAAAATCAGGAATGATAAATTCCATTATGCAGGTGTTTTATTTTAATCGAAATCAAAAAAGTCGCCCAGGAACCCTTTTTTCTTTTTAGGGTATTTGTGGCGGTCATCGTAATGGCCGCGATGGTCGCGGTGATCGTCGTCGTAACGGCGGTGTTCGGCGCCGCCGCGTTTTTCGTCGTATTCGAGCAGCTTGTCCAGCTCCCCTTTGTCCAGCCAGATGCCGCGGCAGTTGGGGCAATAGTCGATCTCAACGTTGCTGCGCTGCGTCATGAGCAGCGTTTCGTTACAATTCGGGCATTTCATCAGCGAATCGGTTTTATAATGTACAAAAAATAAAAATGCGCCGGCTTGTTCCGGTTATAGAACAGGCGGGTGGGTTGAAAGGTTGAAGCGGGAAGAGGTCAAAACAGGCTGAACCGGTGGAGGAAGTCGTAATAAGCCGGTTTCGCCCAGCAGGCAAGCTGGCGGTAAGCCGTGCGGGTGCGTACGGCTACGGCGGTAATTTCTGTTCCGGAAGAGGTGTTCCGGGAAACGCGTTTGTTGCGCGCGGGCGTTTCAGCGCCGGGCAGCACCCTTGCGGCTTCCGGGTTTTCGTTTTCGTACAGCAGTGACCCGTTGAGGTTCGCCGGGCAGATATTGTCCGGTATGATGTACGATGCGCCGGATACCAGGCACAACACCGCCATCGCGATCACGCGGAGCCTGCTGTTGAAAATGATATCCGAAACGTATCTGAGCAACCGGGAAATTTTTTATCCGGCTAATGTAGAAAAAATTATGCCGATGCAGGCATTCATCAGGACGAATTAGGAGAATTTTAGGGATTCCGTCTCCTCTTGACCGTACGTATCATAAAAGAATTAGCGATTTAACCCGTTTCTTGTTAATTTAAACGATCATGCCACGTTATATTCCCTTCGCCGCGCTCCTGCTGCTGCTTGCCTGCGGCCGCATTTCTGAAAAACACGCCGGGCAATGGCCCGTTTACAACGGCTCCAAAGCCGGGTTAAAATATTCGCCGTTACGGCAGATAGACACCGCAAATGTCAGTCAGCTCAGGGTCGCCTGGGAATACCGTACCGGCGACGCCGATACGGCGGGGCGTTCGCAGATACAATGCAACCCGGTGATGGTGAACGGCGTGCTGTACGGCGTATCGCCGCAGCTGAAGCTCTTTGCGCTGGATGCTGCCACCGGACAGGAAAAATGGGTGTTCGATCCATGGAGCGGCGAAAGAAAAAAAGGCGTCAATAACCTGCGGGGGATTACGTATTGGGAAGATGAAAAGGAACAACGCATTTTTTATACCGCCGGTTCGCACCTCTACGCCGTGAACGCGCAGGACGGGCACTTGGTGAAAAGTTTTGGGGACAGCGGGAGGGTAGACCTGCACAACGACCTCGGCGAAAATGCCAAAGACCGCTACGTGAATACTACTTCACCCGGCATCATTTATAAAGACCAGCTCATTATCGGCTCCCGCGTGTCGGAGAACAGCGATGCGGCGCCGGGGCACATCCGCAGCTACGATGCGCGCAGCGGCAAGCTCCGCTGGATCTTCCACACCATCCCGCAACCGGGCCAGCCGGGTTACGAGGCCTGGAACGATACCGCCGCTTACCGGCATCTCGGCGGCGCCAATGCATGGGCGGGTTTTAGTCTTGACGAAGAAAAAGGGATACTGTACGCGCCGCTCGGCTCCGTATCGTTCGACTTTTACGGCGGCATGCGCAAAGGCGCGAACCTCTACGGCAATTCGCTGCTGGCGCTGGACGCGAACACCGGCAAGCGCATCTGGCATTTCCAGAGCGTGCATCACGACGTGTGGGACCGCGATCTTCCCGCCCCGCCGGTGCTGCTGACGGTAACGCATGACGGTAAAAAGAAAGAAGCCGTGGCGCAGGTGACCAAAACGGGTTTCGTCTTCCTGCTGGACAGGGTTACCGGCCAGCCGCTTTTTCCCGTGGAAGAACGCCCCGTGCCCGCGCAAAGCCCGCTGTCGGGAGAGCAGCTATGGCCGACGCAGCCTTATCCCTCGCTGCCCGCGCCCTTCGTACGGCAGTCCCTCACGGAAGCCGATCTGAATTATTTATTGCCCGATTTCTCGCTGGCGGAAATAAAACGCCGCTGGGCATCGTACCGGCATTCGCATATGTTCGAACCGCCGTCGAAAGAAG
>JBQCFV010000698.1:0-3845 GCA_051958695.1 Chitinophaga sp.
ATAAACGTTTTCCCAGGGTTCTCTTTCTGCATCTGGTGAAGGATCCCTGTTTCCGTTACCACGATATACTCCTGCGCGGAATCACGCTGCGTATATTTCAGCAGTCCCGTTGTGGAACCGATAAAGTCTGCGACCGCCAGCACTGCCGCTTCGCATTCAGGATGCGCGATGATCTTGGCGTTCGGGTGCCGCACCTTCAGCTTGGTGATCTTCTCCAGGCTGAATATTTCATGCACCATACAGGCGCCGTTCCACAACACCATGTCACGACCCGTTTTTTTGATCAGATAAGACCCAAGGTTGCGGTCGGGTGCAAAAATGATCGGCTGGTCCTTCGGAACACTTTCGATGATTTTCTCGGCATTGGAGCTCGTACAAATGATATCAGACAGCGCTTTGATACCCGCGGAACAATTGATATAAGAGATCACGATATGATCGGGGTATTTTTCGCGGAACTTTGCAAAAAGCTCGGGCGGCGCACTGTCCGCCAAAGAACAGCCGGCCTTGAGGTCAGGCAGCAGCACTTTTTTCTGCGGACTGAGGATCTTCGCCGTTTCAGCCATAAAATGCACGCCGGCGAAAACAATAATATCGGCGTCCGTTTTTGCCGCCTGCTGGCTGAGCCCCAGGCTGTCGCCTATATAATCCGCCACGTCTTGTATATCCGGCTCCTGGTAATAATGCGCGAGGATGATCGCATTTTTTTCCTTTTTAAGCCGGTCGATCTCCGCGAACAGGTCCAGCTTCACGTCTACTTCCAAATCCAGGAAACCTTTTTTCTGCAAATTTTTTTTAGCTTCCGTTAACGCCGTAAACATAACTATAGATTTAACTTTCTTTTTAAAAAGAAGAAAAAGCCCACTACTATTAGGGCTGTGAATTTGGGGGAAACTCGTTTTTCCCTCCTGGTACAAATGTAGTTGTTATTATTTTTTTCGCCGCTATCCACATCAAATTAACACCGTCTTTTCCCGCCGCTGCTGAATTTCAAGCCCTTTATCCACACTGTGAACGGGGAAATGTCTGAACAACTTTTTCGGCTTGTGCATATTAAGAAAATGTTAAAACATGCCGGTTATCCACTTTCAAAATTCACCGACCAACCTGCCGCAGAAAAACAAATTTAGTTATACCTCCATCTGCATGGTCGTTTTCCCACAAAAAACAGCGTTAGCCCCATGGTTATTAACAGGTTTTGTGGAAAAAAGTACCCTTTTCGCTGAAACGGCAACACAACAAAAAATTTTCGTTTTTTACCCGGAACTATTCACAAAATGTTGTGGATTATACCGGTTATATGTTTATTTTGTGGATAACCGCAAGGAATTTTTTAAGCGACCCACGGCTGGAAATAACCCATAGGCGGGAGAATCAACCAATTTTATGTCACCAATACCTGTGTATCAAAAATGAAGAAAATGTGGAAAAGGTGTGAATGAAGCTAAAAAACCATCTCTCCCGGAACCGCTCAAACCCTTTGCTGTATTGCCTTTCGGGTCAAAAAAACCTATTTTGCAGTTCCAACTAATTTATTCTATTTTTGCTACCTCTAAAATTTAGACTATATAATATATGTCAGTTATTCAGAAAATCAGGGACAAATATGCCGTTACGATCATCGTAGTGATCTGCCTGGCTATTGTGAGCTTCTTGTTACAGGATGTTTTCTTTGGAAAAAGTTCCATGTCCCAGTCCAACGTTGTAGGTAAAGTAAATGGCGTTGAGCTGGACAATGCGGAATATCAGCAGCGTATCGAAAACGCGCAGCGTAACGCACAACAGAGCATGGGCGGTCTTTCGCTCGGCGACGAAGATGTTCAGCGTATCCGCGAACAAGCGTGGGACGGTTTTCTGCAGGAACAGATCATGAAAGGTCAATTTGAAGAGCTGGGTATCGAAGTAACCAAAGCCGAACTGATCGACGCGGTAAGAGGAAAAAATCCTCACCCCATCATGATGCGTTATTTCGTAAATCCGCAAACCGGCCAGTACGATCCCGAAATGGTAAACCGCGTAAGGGAAAACGCCCGCCAGGACCAGACCGGCCAGATGTCTGCGCAGCTGGAAATGCTCGACCAGGAAATTTCCAACTACCAGGCCAGCAACAAATATATCACCCTCATCAACCAGGCGATCAATTATCCCAAATGGATGGCCGACATGCAGCAGGCGGACAATGCGAAGAACGCGAACATCAGCTATGTACATGTGCCTTATGTAACCATTGCGGACAGCACGCTGAAAGTGACGGACGCGGAGCTTAATAAATATATACAGGATCATAGCGCCGAATTCCAGGTGGAAGAAAGCCGCCGGATCGAATACCTTTCCTTCGACGTGATCCCTTCCGCCGCGGATACCGCCGCCGCGCTGGCCGACCTGGTGAAGCTGAAAGAAGAGCTGGACACCACGCCGGACCCTGCTTCATTTACCAAGCTTAATTCCGAACTCGGTTTCAATGATATTTTCCTTTCCCGCAACGCCATCCAGGTGCCGGAAAAAGATTCCATCGTAGACCTGCCGGTAGGCGCCATCTACGGTCCTTACCGCGACGGCAACGCGCTCGTGTTCGCAAAAATGCTCGCGCGCAGGATACAGCCGGACACGTTGAAATTCTCACACATCTTTATACCGCTGCAGACAGCCAACGGCGATTCCATCGCTAAAAAAACGGCTGACAGCCTCGAAAGCGTGATCCGCGGCGGCGGCAACATGGCTGCGCTGGCGATGGTGTTCTCGCAAGATCCGTACTCCAAGCAGAACGGCGGTGAATACACCCTTTCCGGTCTTGCCCAGGTACCTAACGAATTTGCGCCCGTGAAAGAAGCGGCTTACACCGGTTCCGTAGGACAGGTGAAAGTGATCAAGCTGCCGAACCTCGGTTACTCCGTGATGAAGATCAACGCGCACATCAATCCTACCCCTGCGGTAAAAGTGGCTTACCTCGCCAAACGCGTGGACGCCAGCTCTGCCACCAGCAGCGAAGCGCTGGCAGTAGCTAATGAATTTGCTTCCAAGAACCGCGACAAAAAATCTTTTGACAAGTCCATCCAGGAAGAAGGGCTGAACAAACGCCTGGCCAATAATATCCGCCCGATGGACTTTGTATTGCCCGGTCTTGGCAACGCCCGCGAAATCGTAAGCTGGGCTTATGAAGCAGAGCCCGGCGATATCAGCCCGGTGTTCTCTCTCGAAGACAAATTCGTGATAGCCGTACTGACCGGCGCTCATGATAAAGGCGTTGCGCCCCTGGCTGACGTTCGCCCGCAGGTAGAAGCCGAAGTGAGGAAGATCAAAAAAGCCGAACAGATCATGGCTAAAATGAACAACCCCGCTACGCTCGAAGCCGCGGCTTCGGCTACCAACCAGCCGGTGCTTACCGCAGAAGGCGTGAGCTTCGCGTCTCCCTTCGTGGCTGCGCTCGGTCCCGAACCGCGCATTGCCGGCGCCGCTTTCAACAAAGCATGGGGCACCGCGAAATCTTCCACACCGATCCAGGGCCTCAGCGGCGTATACGTGATCAAAGTGAACGAGTATGTGGACGTTGAGCAACCCGCTTACGATTACGCCACCCAGCGCCAGGCGCAGGAGCGCGACACCCGCCAGATGGTCGACCAGCTGCTGTTCCCGCTGATCCTGAAAAAGAAAAGCGATATCAGCGACAACCGCGCGAAATTCTTCCGCGGCAACTGATCTCTGGAAAAAATATAGTCTGAAAAGGCCGGGCAATCGCCCGGCCTTTTTGTTGGCGGCCCTGAACATTACATTGGCAGCAAAACTGCTGCTCCGCGCTGCGCCTGATTCCGGCTGCGCCGGTTTGCCGCAGGAGAGGAGCCGTGCGG
>JBQCFV010000699.1:0-2595 GCA_051958695.1 Chitinophaga sp.
TACCCTGTTCATATAACCCGCGGCCACTCCCGGCTGGTTCAGCTCGAAAGCGGCTTCCGCAGCGTTCAGCAACACTTCGGCAAAACGGTAACGGATAAACGGTACTTCGCTGCCGGTACCGCGGGAGCCTGAGCCTGCCGCCGGATCGAGGTATTTGCGGAGATAAAACCCGGTTTGCGCGGTGAACTCCTTGCCGTTGATCGGGCCGTCGAAGCCCACTACCTGTACGTCAACGTTAGTACCGGGCAACTTTTTCTGCGCACCCCGGTCGTCGCCGGACACAATGCCGCCGTCCGCCAGCTGGTAACCCGCCCAGATGTCTACCGTACGGCCTTTGAACGAAGTGCCGGGCAGCATCACGGTGCCCGCCAGGCGCGCGTCGCGGCCGGCGAATATTTCCGTTTGCGTGTCGTAATAGATCGGGTTGCCGCTGCCATCGGTCACGGGCAGGGGAGCAAACGTATTGTCGAGCTTTTCGAAGCTCTGCACGAGGTTCAGCGAGGGGTTCAGCCTGCCGCCTTCTTCTTCTTCCGCACCGAAACGGGGTTGGTTCACCTGCGTAAAGCCATGCACCTTGCCGCTTTTCAGCTTGAAGTCCTCTATAAAGATAGTCTCCGGATTATTGCCTTTGTCATAAAAAATGGACGCGAAATTTTCGCTCAGCTCCGGTTTTTTCTTGTACAGATCGTACGCCCCGGCGCTGCCGTCGATGATCTGCTGGGCGGCGGCGAGCGCTTTGGTGTAATAGTCGTTCGCCATGGAAGCGGGAATGCCCACTTCGCCGCCGGGCGTAACCACCTGGGGAGTAATGCCGCCGTATTTAGCGATAGAGCCGGCATACAATGCGGCGCGGCATTCCATGGCCAGCGCGGCGCCCCTGCTGGCGCGGGATTTAACGTTCACGTCCGCAGGCAGGTCCATTTTGATGGCCTCGGCTTCTGCGATCACAAAATCGTAAATATCCGATTCCTTCGCGCGCGGATGCTGCAGGTATGTGGGGTCGCCCTTAAAATCGTAGATCATCGATTCGAGGATCAGCGGCACACCGCCCATCCTCTTTACCATTTCGAAATAATAGTTGGCGCGCAGAAAGCGGCCTTCGGCGAGAAAACGTTTTTTGTCTCCGTCAGACAGCTTGGTAGCTTCTGTACAGCGTTCGAGAAAAATGTTCAGCTCGCGGATATATGTATAATCCCAGGTGCCCCAGGAGCCGTAGCCCCAGTCATTGCGCTTCACAATATCCTGCACGCCGCCGTTCTGCGAGGGGAAGGTCTCGGAAAAATCCGCCATGGATTCCCAGCTTTTTACCGTGGAAAAATCCACCTGGCGGTTGTAGAGGTTGGCGAGAATGGACAGCACCTGGTTGGGGTCCGAAAACGCCTGTTCGTTGGTGAGGATGGACGTAGGCAGCACGTTCAGGAAATCGCTTTCCTTTTTGCAGCCGCTCGCCCCCGCCAGTAAGGTCAATATGCCGAATGATACTATTTTGAGTTTCATGGTTCTTTTTGCTTGAATGGTTTAGAATGAAAGGCTGGCGCCGACGTTGATCACTTTGCTCTGCGGGTATTGCAGCCCGTTCCTGTCATTGATCTCGGGATCGATGTCGTAGTCCTTCAGGTTGTCGAACATGAACAGGTTGTAAGCGTTCACGTACACCCTGGCGCGTTGCGCTTTCACGCGGTTCATCCAGGATACGGGCAGGGTGTAGCCCAGCTCGATCGTTCTTGCGCGGAAGTAGGTAACGTTGTGCATCCAGAAGGTGGACCACTTGTTGTTGCTATGCCCGTGATCGTTGTAGCGCAGGGGCGGGTATTTGCCGGGGATCCATTTGCTGTTGCGGTCCCAGATGTCTTCCCGATGCCAGCGGTCGGTGAAGATCTTGTTCAGGTTGCCGTCGTTGGTGAAAGGCACTTTCATTTCCCATTCCTGTATCCAGGTGTAATTGCTGGCGCCGGAAAAGTCCATCACAAAATCGAAGTTGCCGTATTGCAGGCCGATGGACAGGCCGAAGTTGAGGTTCGGCTGCGAGCCGGAAGCCCAGCCCAGCGGGCGGCGGTCGTTGTCGGTGATCTTGCCGTCGCCGTCGATGTCGGCGTATTTGAGGTCGCCGGGCAGCAGCGTGCGGTTGCCCTGGCCGTCGATGTCCACGGGATATTTATCGATCTCTTCCTGGCTCTGGAACTGGCCGATGTATTCCAGCACCCATTCAAACCCTTGCCAGCGGCCTTCGCCGGAAGCGTAGTACTGATCCACGGAGTTGAAGAAAACGGGGTTGTAGCTGGAAATGAACTTGCCTCTGGAATAGCTCACGTTGCCACCCACCCTGTATTTCAGCTTGCGGCCCAGGTCCCCGTCGTACTGGAGGTTGAAATCCACGCCGGTACGCGCGTCGGTGTTGATGTTCTCGTCAGGCAGCGCGTAACCCAGCTCGGAGGGGATCAGCACATCGGTCTTCCTGCCGCGCAAACCTTCACGTTTGCGGTAGTAATAATCCACGGCGCCGTACAGGCGGTTCTCGAACAGCCCGAAGTCGATGCCAAGATCGAGGTGCGAGCTTCTCAGCCAGGTAATATTGCGGATGGGCGCTCCCCTGTC
>JBQCFV010000700.1:0-2567 GCA_051958695.1 Chitinophaga sp.
CAGCACGTTGGACAAATGCAGGTCGCGCGCGATGCCGCCGCCGTAAAGTTCCGCGCTGGGCGTGCCCTGGTACACGATGTCCACATCGTACCAGCGGGCCACTTCCCGCAGGATGGCGGGCAGCGTCATGTTGTTGAACACGAACAGCCCGTTCTTCCAGGCGATCACTTTATTGACGTTGGCCTCCTGCACGAGCATTTCATGACTGCGCGTATCCAGCACTGCCTGCTGGCCCGGTTTCAGCAATTGTTTCGCCCCGCCTTCCGTTACCTGTACTGCGCCTTCGAGCAATGTAGTGTTCATGGTGTTCTCGTCCTTGTAGGCCATTACGTCGAAGTGGGTGCCCAGCACCTGCACTTCCATGTTGCGCACACGTACCTTGAAAGGCTGGCCGGCGTTGGGCGCCACTTCAAAATACCCCTGCCCGTCAAGCTCCACCACACGGTCTTTACCAGTGAAGGCAAGCGGGTAACGCAGAGAGGACGCGGAATTAAGCCACACTTTCGAGCCGTCCGGCAATACCACCCTGAACTGGCCGCCGCGCGGCGTGGACAAAGTATTGTATTGCATGGCGCCGCCCGCTTTACCGGCATTATACAACAGCTGGCCCCGCTGCCGGGTGATGGTGGTGCTCCCGCTGCTGATCACCTGGTTGCCCGCACTGTCCAGCGTGACGGTAGTGCCGTCCGCCAGGGTAAGCGTGGCTTTGGTGCCGCCGGGGGCTACGTCCGTTCTGGTTATTTGTGCGATGTTGGGGGAAGAAGCGGTTTGTTGGCGCTGCATCTGCCAGATGGCGGTGGCGCCCGCCAGTAAAATGATCACCGCGGCGGCCGCTATTTTACTCCAGGCAAATAGGCGTCTCTGGCGTGCGGGTTCATGTTGAAGGATGTTCTGGCAAACCTGTTCGTAATCCACTTCCGGCAGTGGCCCATTCCCGTCGATACCTGTATAATGCTCTTCCAGTAAGGCGTGCAGCGTATCGTCCGCGGAGGTTTCGCGTATAACGGCGAACAGTTCGTCCAGCTCTTCTTTTGTGCAGGACTTGGCGGCGTAGCGCTCCAATAAGAATTTGATTCTGGCCGGATCAGGTTGCATAAGCGACTTTTAAACGGCCTGGTAAGGGCCCTTTAAAAGTAAAGACGGATGAGCGGGGAGGAAGGACCGTGGATTTTGGGAATTTTTTTGTCAGCACCAATACACCAACTGAAACATCACCGCCAGCAAAATCGACTGCCTTGCCAAATACTGCCGCACATACCGCAATGTCTCCACTAAAAGGTTCTTTACCCTGCTCCGCGAAAGATGCAGCTGCAAGCCAATTTCCTCATGACTCAACCCCAGCTGGCGGCTGAGCCGGAAGATCGTTTGTTTCTGGGAAGAAAGCCCCTGCAGCGCAGCCTCGATCAGTTTTTTGCTTTCCGCGGCGTCCAGCTGCTGCTCCAGCTCGTCGGACACTTCGGAGATATTCGCCCACACCTGGTCGATGAGTTTCTGCTGCAGGGAAACCCGGCGCAAATGGTCCAGCGTGCGGTTGCGCGCGATCATGAATATATAACCGTCCACCCGGGCGATGTCCGGCAATTCCGCGCGGCCGCTCCATAGCCGCAGGAAAGTGTCCTGGAGGATATCTTCCGCGTCCACCGCGGAATGCGTGAGGTGATAGGCAAATGCAAAAACCTGCCGGTTATGCCGGGCATATAACTCTCTAAAGGCTGCTTCACTGCCTTCCCGTAGCTGCAATAAGA
Organism: Chitinophaga sp.; assembly: GCA_051958695.1. Lineage (GTDB taxonomy): Bacteria > Bacteroidota > Bacteroidia > Chitinophagales > Chitinophagaceae > Chitinophaga. Next base: position 1,746 of record JBQCFV010000700.1, read on the forward strand.
GGTCTCTGTCGGTAGTTCCAGGCATTCCCCGCGGTCCGGCTTTTGGTGCGTGACAATTTTAAAAAATTTCCACGATTATTTCCCGGAATTTAAAACGGGATATTCTGTAAATTGATAATCAATCGCTTAATACCCGAACGATTTGTTGCTGCCGGGCGTCTGCTGACATCACATATCCAGGTAAACGAGCGGCGGCGGTACAGCCGGGCTGCGCAATGACAATAAAATATCCACTGCTTACGCAGGTAAGGAGCAAGTGTTCGTACAACCCGGGCCGCCGAAACAATAAAACATCCCCGCTTACTGGTACCGCATCGCCGGATACCCCAGCAACCGCCGGTACAATCCCAGCTGCCCGATGCAATAAGATTCCCTGTCCATGCAAAAAGTCAGCACTTCCAGCAGGTTCATCCCTTCGTCCATCCCGAAAGGGTCCGGACCGTTCAGCTGCCCGGGTGTAGCGTTGGCGAGCGCGTGACGAAGCAGCGGCGAGATCATGTTCCAATCTTCACGGTATGAATCAAGCGAAGGATAGGTAACATCATCCTTGATACCTGCGTGATCTTTGAACAGGTCGTTCGCCTGCTGCGTTTTGTCCACGCCGAGAATGTTCGCCATCACGAACCTTTCCTGCACGAGGCTGCCGGCGAGCCAGGCGGGGTGATTGGCTTTTGTGCCGAGGCGGTTGTGCGCGTCTTTGTCCGTCATGTTTTCGAGTACGTTCACGAACAGCAGCGTGTGCAGGTCGTACATGGCCAGTTGCGCGTTAAGCATACCCTGTTGAACGGGTGAAATGGCAAGCGTTTCCATAAAAACATATTT
>JBQCFV010000701.1:0-3285 GCA_051958695.1 Chitinophaga sp.
TGATCGTGGAACGCGGCATGGAAGGATTTTCCACCCCCGAAACCCGCAACAAATGGAGCCTGCGCGCCAGCGCTACCGGCGAGCTGGTGCTCGACAACGTGCGTGTGCCCAAAACCAATATACTGCCGGGCGCATCCGGGCTGAAAGCCCCGCTCACCTGTCTTTCCAGCGCACGTTACGGCATCGCCTGGGGAGCCGTCGGCGCGGCGATGGACTGCTACGACACCGCCCTCCGTTATTCGAAGGAACGCGTGCAGTTCGGCAAACCCATCGGCGGTTTCCAGCTGATACAAAAAAAGCTCGCTGAAATGATCACGGAGATCACCAAGGCGCAGCTGCTCAACTGGCGGCTGGGCGTGCTGCAAAACAACCGTACCGCCACGCCCGAACAAATATCCATGGCCAAACGAAATGCCTGCGAAACGGCCCTGCACGTGGCCCGGGAAGCCAGGCAGATACTCGGCGCCATGGGCATTTCCGGCGAATATCCCATCATGCGGCACATGATGAACCTCGAAAGCGTCACGACCTATGAAGGCACTCACGAGATACATCTCCTCATCACCGGGATGGACATTACCGGGCAAAATGCATTTTCCTGACGATTTTATTAAATTGTGCGCATGAAGGGGTTATTATTGCTGTTCAGTATATGCATCACCGTTAGTTCGTCCGCGCAAAAGAAGGCCATTACCATTTCCGGCAAAGCGCAGGGCACTTATTACGTGGTGAAATACCTCAGCAGGGATACCGTTTCCCTGCAGCCTGAAATCGAAGGGCTTTTCAGGCAGATCGACCGTTCGCTTTCCCTGTACCTGCCCAGCTCGCTCATCAACCGTTTTAACAAAGGCGACAAGGTGATGATGGACGACCATATGCGCACGGTGATCAAAAAGGCGCAGGAAGTGTCCCGCGAAACGGACGGGCTGTTCGACATCACCGTGAAACCCCTGGTGGACCTCTGGGGTTTTGGCGTGGAAAGGCATAACAACGGCAAACCTTCGCCGGAAGCCATCAAACATACTTTGCGGCATGTGAATTATGAAAACCTCACGCTCCGTGCGCGCTACCTGCTCAAAAAAGAACCCGGCGTGGAAATAGACTGCAACGGCATTGCGCAGGGGTATACCTCGGACGTGATCGCAAAATTCCTGCTCTCGCGCGGTATTTCGAACTACCTCGTAGACGTGGGAGGCGAACTGGTGGCTTTGGGAAATAATGATAAAGGAAAACCCTGGAGTGTGGGCATCGAAAGGCTGCCGCAGGGTGACGGCAACCAGCAGTGGCTGATGATGACCAGCGGCGCGGTAGCCACCAGCGGCAATTACCGGCGGTTCTTCGAAGAAGGCGGTACCCGTTTTGCGCATACCATCAATCCCCTGACCGGCGAAGCCATTCACAACAACATCATCGCCGTGACCGTTACCGCCCCGGACGCCATTACGGCGGACGCGTACGACAACGCGCTGATATTGCTCGGGGTGGACAAAGGGCTTGCGTTCGTGCGCGATCATCCCAAGCTGAAACTTGGCGCTTTGTATATTTATAAAGATGCGGACGGACAGCTGCGGGAGAAATATTCCGAAGGATTCTTTGAGCAGCGGTAATCAACGCAGATCAACCACACGAATAATCTTCCTCCAAAATACTCCGAAGAAGCAGCGGTAAAAAAATGGGGCCGCCCCTGGCAGCCCCTCACTCTCACTTGTTCCGTAATTGTGGTTACTGGATATGGAACTTCACGCCAATATTCGCTTGTACTGAATTGAAGTTAGTGATCTCGTTCACTTTGAACGGCGCGTAATTGTACTGCACGTTCGCATTGAGCATTACAGGAGAATACTTCCCGAAAGGCACGTTGATGCCCAGTTCCGGGCTCACCTGGAAGGCCCATTTATTTTCCTGCTCCACGAACTCGCCCCAGTATTTTTCATAGTTCATGTTGGCCGTACCCACGCCCACACCGGCATACGGGATCACTTTCGCTTCGGGGGAAGCAAGCGAATAATGCACGGTGGCGAGGATGGGAATGGTTTGCAACGTATGCGTCTGCACGGCGCTCACGTCTTCTCCCTTACCGGGATACAGTGCGCGGGGCACCCTTTCATAAAAATCGCTGAAGCCTGTTTTGAGGCCCAATGCCAGGCGGTCGTTCAGCGAATATTGCAACCCGATCTGCCAGCCGCGGAAGCTCGTATTTCCCGCATAGTCGCTCAATGAGCCCAAAGGCTGCGCGATGGAATAATTCAGGTTGAGCGACAGCGGCGGCCTGCTCTGCGCAAAAGCGCTGCTAACGCCCAGCGAACCGATCAATATGAGGATAATTGTTTTGATACTTTTCATTTTTCTTCGTTTTAAACTTTCACCATTCAATTAGTTTGCTGTTTTCAGGTACTGGCTCTGGTCGAAAACCGCCTTGAGCATAGGCTCCAGGTTGTCGCCGTTCCAAACGCCCGTACCGCGCAGCTGCGCGTTCCAGACCGCTACGAGCTGGTTGTCGTGACTGGCGGCGTTCTTCAGGTCCACCAGGTCTACCGCTACCGACTTTTCGTTGTAACGGAATACCGTGTAATAGGACGGGAACCAGTAATTCCAGCCGGGATAGCCCCAGTAGCCGGTATCCCAATACCCGGGCCAGCCGGCCCAATAGCCGGGGTTGTAGCCCACCTGCGTAGTGGTGTTATCGATGCGGGTTACGTTCATCGCGAGGTCGGGTTTCGCGGATTTGTCCACCAGCGTGTAGCCACGCTCCTGCATATGCGATTTGAGCAGCGCCAGCAGGTTCTGATCGTACGTGGTCAGTTCTTTTGTTGCGCCCTCGCGGTTGCTGAGGACAGCTACGGAATCAACTATGCTGAAAGTTTTGTAAGAAGAGAAATCGGCTTGTTCGTCGTAATTCGTTACATAAATACGGGATTCTTCAGCCGTCATGTCTTTGAGAGGGTCCTTCCTGCAACTGCTTACCAGCATCGCGCCCGCAGTCACCATACTTAAAATAAAGCCTGTTCTTTTCATATGTGTTTCTTTTTAATCGCTGTTATTACGGCCGGTGATGCAGTCCGTTATCTTCTCTCCTGTTTCACTCCGCATTACTGTCAATCAGGATAACGGACCTACATCGTTGTTCTCGTTTCACACATATCCATCTCACATCCGGCTGTCTTTTTATTGAACGGTATAGACAGGCGAATGTTACTGCGGGTTTACAGCAAAAAAGTTAAAATAGCGCTAAAGAAATGTTAAAGCAAAAACCGCCACGGGGGCGGTTTGCATAGGGGAATTATG
>JBQCFV010000702.1:0-4412 GCA_051958695.1 Chitinophaga sp.
CCGGCCCGACGCTCACTACTCTACCGGCAACGGCAGACCCGTACATGGTCAGCTTTTTCGCAAACAAATTCACGAACCCCATCCTGCTGGAAGTGCTTCGTGAGAGAGGAGTGGAGCTGATCTTCGAAGGCCTGCGCCCGGACGATCTGCGCCGCTGGGCGCTGGGCGACCTGTTCGAGACCGCCACGATGAACGGCATGTACGTGCCGGGGCTCGGTGAGCACGACCTCAACGGCGACGGCGTGAACGACGTATATTTTTACCAGGGCACGAAGCCGACTTCCACCACGAAGGGCATCGCCTTTGTGGATGTGAGCCCGTCCACCGCGGTGGGCAGGATACAGCTGTCTAACGGCACATCCGGCGAGGTGATGTGGAACCCCGGTGCGCGTGAATGGAGCGATAACAAATACCTGTATCCCATTCCGGAAACCGTTAAAACAAGAAACCCGGCGCTGGGGCAGAACCCGGGCTGGTAACAGGCAAGAATTAATATCATTGTACAAGAAGAGAGCTGTCGCATGCTACAGCTCTCTTCTTGTTATTTGGCATCAAAAATTTTCGCTTTCTTTACCGGAGATTAAATTAATAGAACGATCGAGTGCTTTATAGCAAATAATTCAGCGTTATACTTTCAAACATAGAATGTTTCACCATGACCGAACAGCAATTCGATGAGTTAAAAGAAAAACAAGCCGGTAAAGCCAGCCCCGGAGACCGCCTGGCAAACGAAAGGACGTTCCTTGCGTGGATACGGACCTGCATAGGATTAATGGCCTTTGGTTTTGCGGTAGCCAAGTTTAACCTTTTTGTGAAGCAGTTGGCGTATTCCGTCCACGGGTCTGCCGCTCCTTCTCATGGCTTTTCTTCGTCATTTGGCTTGTTGCTGGTCGGGATAGGCGCCCTCCTCGGCATTCTTGCTTTCCTGCGGTACAGGTATGTAGACAATCAGCTGCGGCAGGGTTTGTATGCTTCTTCACGGTTTCTTGTTTTCTTTCTCGCCGCATTTATATTGTTAACCGGCATTCTGCTTGCTCTTTATCTCGTAAATGTAATTTAGGAAGAGGCCTACATGCCCGAACGGAAATACAGCTCCCCGGCAACAGCGATCATTAACGCCACGTCATTCCCCAGCGAAGCGCGTAAAATACGCAGTGCTTTGCGCATATGCTGCTCCACCGTATTTACGGAAATGTTCAGCTTTTCCGCTACTTCCTTGTTGGATAATTGCGCTTCGCGGCTTAGCAGGAATACCGTTCTGCATTGGGGCGGCAGCTCGGCACTGCGCGCTTTGAGATAGGTTTGCAGCTCTTTCATTTCCAGCTGCACGTTTACTTCCGGCGCCTGGAAATGCGGGTCTTTCCACAATGCCTGGTCCTTTCGCAATTGCAGCAGCTGCTGGCGGTGATAGTTAAAGATGCGGTTCTTCAACGCAACAAAAAGATAATTTTCGGGAAGCGTATCTGCGCGAAGCGAAGGCATCTGCCGGTAGAAGGAGAGGAACACGTCCTGCGCCAGCTCTTCCGCCGCGGCGGTGTTGCCGGTTTTTTTATACGCGATGTTCACCAGCCGGATGAAATGCCGTTCATATATTATGTTGAACGCTTTTTCATCTCCCTGCTGCCATAACGCGAATAATTCGGGATCACTATAGTTGGCGTACCGTGCTATGATGATAAAGTTTGTTCAAATTTAACAATATTCCGTACTTTTTCCGCGGTTTGCTGAATCGATTCAGCAAAAAATCGAAAATCTTTATAGTTTATTGATTATAAATAAGTTGAAAGGAAATTTCAAAGAAATCCAAAAAATTATCCCTGGCGGACTAACGGTAGCGGACGGAAATTGTGTTTTTATCTTCAGTCGTACTTATGGAAGCACACGCTTTATATGAACTTTTGGAAAAATACCGGCAAGGCAGCTGCAGCCCCGAAGAGCTGGAGCGGCTGGAAGCCTGGTATGCATCGCTCGGCAAAGACCGGCCGGACAGCCTGCTGGAAGAAGGCAGCGACGCGGCCAAACTGCTCGCCGCTAATAAATTGCAGGAGCTGCGCGCCGCCCTGGGGCGGGAGCGAAGGGTAGTGCCTCTCCGTAGAAAGCTGCTGCGCTGGGCCGCCGTTCTAAGCGGGCTGATCGTACTGGCGGGGGGAATAAGATATTATCTGAAGTCCGAATCGCGGCAAAGCCTGCTGGCGAAGGAGCATGGCATACCCGCCGCGCATAGCCGCCACATTACTCTTCCAGACGGCAGCCTCGTGATATTGCATGCGGGCAGCCGCCTCGAATACCCGCCTTCTTTCGGCGGTATCCGCGAAGTGACGCTTGCCGGCGAAGCCTACTTCGATATACGCCCCGATACCGCCAAACCCTTTGTGATCCATAGCGGCAGCCTGCGCACCACGGTGCTGGGCACGGCTTTTAATATCAGGGCGTACGAAGGTTCGCCGGAGGTAACGGTGTCGGTTACACGTGGAAAGGTAAAGGTGGAAACGGAGCAGGAAGGAAGATTGCTGGCCGTGCTGACGCCAGACCAGCAGGTAGTGTACAACAACCTGGAGGCTACGGCCGTCAGCCAGCCCGTAACCGCGGATTCCGCGATACGCTGGGTGCGGAAAGACATGGTGTTTGAGAACCTGCCTTTCGCTGCCGTGGCAAAAGCCATCAGCAACCGTTACCACGTGAGCATCAGCTTTGAAAATGAGGGGCTGGCCGCCTGCCCCATCCGGGCCTCGTTCAACGGAACGGAGCCGCTGGAAACCGTTTTGTCAGTAGTTTGCGGCATTCGCAACGCGTCATATACCATTGAAGATGAAAACAGCATTCTGATAACAGGAGAAGGGTGTTTGCAATAAACCATACTGCTAACCAGAAGAAGAACACGTAACAGCAACATTATTCATTCACAAAAATCGGGTTTCAAACATGAAGCGGGCCGTCGTACTGCCCGTACAGGCCCTGCATTTGCCTGACATTTCCGGCCGCGTCATATCCGGAACAACGCAATTGCACCGCGGCCGATCAACCAGGATTATTCTGTAACAAACTAAACTGAGACGAGTTATGAAAACACACGTAGCTGTACCAAAACAGCTGAGAGGCTTCCTATTGCCTTTACTGATCTCCGCTTTCCTCGTGCTGCCCATGCTGCTTTCCGCATCGGGCAGGGCGCAGGACATGACCACCAAAAAGATCACGTTATCGCTTACCAAAGAATCCCTCCGCAATGCGCTCGTAAAAGTAGAATCGCTTTCAGGTTTCCGCATTGCGTACCCTCCGGACCTTGTGGCGCCCTATCGCAACATCAGCCTGCCCAAAGGCACGCGCACGGTGAAAGAGACCATCCACCTGCTGCTGCTCAATACCCCTTTTGAATTTCGCCAGCAGGACGAGATCATCGTCATATACCGGGAAGAAGAAGGAGCGGCGGAGGCGGACACGACCGTAACGCCTGCCGCCGCGCCACGCCAGCAGGCTAACACGCGCACCATTATCGGTTCTGTTACGGAAGCGCGTACCAATGTTTCCCTGCCCGGTGTTACCGTCATGGTAAAAGGCACCAACCGCGGCACGCAAAGCCAGGGGGACGGCACTTACAGCCTGCAGGTACCCGCGGGATCGTCCACGCTCATATTCAGCTATATCGGCTACACGCCGAAAGAAGTGGAGCTGACCTCTTCCAACCAGCTGCACGTAGCGCTCGATCCCTCCAATACCGGGCTGGACGAAGTGGTGATCGTAGCTTACGGTGAACAGAAAAAACAGACCGTAACCGGTTCCATCGCTTCGCTTACCACCAAGGAATTGCAGCAAAGCCCCGTGTCCAACCTCACCAACGCGCTTGCCGGCCGCCTGCCGGGCCTTATCACCACGCAGCGCAGCGGCGAGCCCGGCGTGGACGCCAGCACATTATACATTCGCGGCATAGCCACGCTCAACAGCGCCACGCCCATTTTTATGGTGGACGGTGTGGAGCGCAGCATCGATTATGTAGACCCGAACGATATTGAAAGCCTGACCATTCTGAAAGACGCCGCCGCCACCGCCGTACTCGGTATGCGCGGGGCGAACGGCGCCGTGCTGATCACCACCCGCCGCGGCAAATCGGGCGCGCCCAGCGTAAACTTCCGCGCTTCCGCCGGTATGCAGGAAGCCAACAAGCTGCCGGAATACCTCGGCTCGTACGATTATGCTCGGCTGCTGAACGAAGCGCTGGTGAACGACGGCGCGGAGCCCGCATTCGATGAAGCGCAGCTGGAAGCGTTCCGCAACGGCACCGCACCGAATACGGACTATTACAAGTTCATCATGAAACCCTCGCATGTAGGGCAGGCGAACCTGAATGTGAGCGGTGGCGGCAACGTGGCGCGGTACTTTATTTCAGCAGGTTACAACATCGCGGAAGGCAACTACCG
>JBQCFV010000703.1:0-4490 GCA_051958695.1 Chitinophaga sp.
GTAGAAATCCAGCGTTTCTTTTTTTACCCCCACAATAAAAAAATGCTGCGCAGTCTTAGCCCCGCCATCCTCGATACCCGGAAGCAGATACTTCATGAAGGAGAAAATGTGTTTGTACAAATGTTTTTACACGACGGTAAAGGCCGGTTCATCCCCACGTTTGAAACTCAGTATGGTGTCATTGTCAAGCGCTGTATTTGACATAAAATATATAATTCCCGGAAAAGCTTATTCCTCTATCATTTCCAATATCTTTTCATTCTCGATGATCACCATGCCATGACGGTCGTTCGTAATTCCCGCCGTCAGCGTATAGGGATAGCGCGGCACGGTTCCTTCCATGATCGTGGGGAGATAGGAAAACTGCAGGTTGTCGCAATCTTCTTTCAGGCGGTCGCCCACTTCGATAATATGTGTCGAAATAACAAAAAAACTGTTACGATACGTAGAAAATTCTTTTGTAACGGCCAGCGTGGCGTCGTAAGCGTCTTTTACGTTGGTGCCTTTGAACAGCTCGTCGAAAATTACGAGGAGGTCATGGCCTTTGGCCACTTCTTCCGCTACTTTCTTTACCCGCAGCACTTCCGCGTAAAAATGGCTGTAGCCGAGGTTGAGGTTGTCCGGCACATTGATCGAGGTATAAAGGCCGTCCCGGACGGAAAACTGCATGTCTTTCGCGGCTACGGGAAATCCCATATGGGCGAGGTAAACGGCGATGCCCAGCGATTTCATAAAAGTGGATTTGCCGGCCATATTGGCGCCGGTCAGGAAAAGCACGTTCCGGTCTTCCTGCAGGGTGAGTGGGTTGGCTACCGCTTTTTCGAGGGCCGGGTGGCTCACCGCGGTGGTCCTGAAGATGTTTTTTTCCTTTGGAAGGGCCTGCGCATAAGAAAAATTCCTGGCGCGGGCTACGTTGCTCACTGCGATGTATACGTCCAGGTGGTAGATGAAGCCGAGGATATTTTCCGTTTCTTCCCGGAGCACATGGCGGATGAGATGGTCATAACGCGCCAGCTGGAACAGGGAAAGCGGCTGATCTTTCGGTGCATCCTGCAGCCATTTCGCGCGGTGGGCATTGAGGGCAACCTGCACGGCTTCAAATTGCGCGGTTGAAAGATCGCGCACTTGCTGCAGGAAATCCTGCAGGGCGTTCAACATACCGATCGTGGCCAGTACGCCGTTCTGCAGGTGGCCGTACTGTTCGTCCTTCACCGCTATTTGCAGCGCCTTTTTCCGCGAAAGGTCCGCGGCTACCGCCAGGAAAGAGCTGCCGGTGCTTCCGCCCAGGTACGCTTCCGCCTCTTCGAATGCCTGCGCGTTAAAGGGGAATGACAATTCCCTCCCGTGAAAATATTTCAGCACGCCGCTACGGCTGTTGATGGCCGCGGGATCGGATAGCGGCTCATGAAACATCTTGTCCAGCAGCTTTTCCCCACCTCTTGTCTGCGTGGCGTTAAAAAGACTGAATAAGGACCTCGGGCTGAATTTCCCGGTTATATTCAGATCGTCCAGCGTTTGCTTGTCCGTTATAAAACTCATGTTGCTGTAGTTTTTTGTAGTTTCTTTTTCCCGTTGCGGAGAATTTCCAGTATGCCTTCGTTGTTGACGATCACCATTCCGTGCCGGTCGCTGGTAATTCCCTTTTCGAGCGTATAGGTATATTCAGGCTGATGGCCTTTCATCCGGGTGGGCAGGTAAACAAAGCTGATATTGCTGCATTTTTCCTTCAATACGTCCCCTGCCTCGATAATATGCGTAGAGATCACAAAAATGCTTTTCCGTTTTTTCGCGAAGGCAGTGGTAATCGCGATGGTGGCCTCATACGCGTCTTTTACGTTCGTTCCCCGGAACAGTTCGTCAAACACGATAAAAAGGTCTTTCTTCAGACTCAGCTCCTGCGCCATCTTTTTTACGCGCAACACTTCCGCATAGAAGTGACTGGCGCCCATGCCCAGGTTATCGGGCAGGTTGATGGTGGTGTAAACACCGTCCAGCACGGCAAATTCCATTTTCTTCGCCGCCACCGGGAAACCCGCATGCGCCAGGAACATGGCGATGCTCAATGATTTCATGAAAGTGGACTTGCCGGCCATGTTGGCGCCTGTAAGGAAAATGATATTGCTGTCCGTGGTAACATGGATGGAGTTGGGCACCGCGTTTTTTACGAGGGGATGGTATACGCCTTCCAGCTTCAGCAGGTCCTGCTGGCCTGATGGCAGCGCTTTCGGGAAAACGAACTTCCGTTCACCCGCCACTTTCGCGACCGACAGGTATACGTCCAGGTAAAAGATAAGCCCCAGCAGCTTTTCAAGCAGGTTCCGCTGCCGGAAGCGGAGAATAACGTCGAACTCCGCTATTTGCGCGTGGGACAGCTTTTCCCTGCTCTGATGGATCGCTGCGAAGGCCGGATCGTTGAGGATCGCGGACAGTTCCTTTTTTTCTTCTGCGTAAAACGCGTTCCCCTCCAGCTCCTTTAAAAACTCCTTCGCCTGCTTCAGCAGGTTTACGAGGGATTCCACGCCTTTGTAGATCAGCTGCGTATCGGCGTCCATCGCCACCATGTTCGTCAGCTTCCGGGCCATCGAATTTTCCTGTACCGTCAGCTTGGAGCGCTCGTCCGTATTGGCAAGATAAGGCGCTGCCGCGTCGAAGTCCGTGCTTTTAAAGGGGAATGACGTGCCCAGCGCGGCGAACGACCGGATAATGCCGCTTCGTTTGTTGATCGCGTCACTGTCGGAAAGCGGGTACCGGAACATCTCTTCCAGGATGCCCGCGCCGCCTCTTGTGGCGCAGCGGTTGAAGATGTTGTAAATGGAATCCCCGCCGTGTTTGCCGAAGATATTCAGGTCGTCCAGCGTTTGTTTATCCGTGGTAAATAACATTTGGTTGATTTGAGTGCAGCAGCGAATATCTAAAATATTTTCGGAAATGGTCTGCCGGTCGTAACATTTTCGGTTGGAGCGTGGGATTAACGAGGGGCTATTTTAAGACAGGGGTGCGTATAAAAAAGAAAGCTGGCCTTTGCAGGCCAGCCTTAAAGCTTTTGGAGGGATCACCATTTCACTTTCAGCTCCGATCTCCTGTTCTCCCGGTATTCTTCTTCGCTGCAAGGCGTGCCGTCCTTACATTTATTCACCGGCTGCAGCTCGCCCATATTGCTGTAGTACAGCCGTTCCGGATCGATGCCTTTGTGCGCCAGATAATTGATCACTGCAAAACAGCGGCGGGCCGAGAGATCCATGTTGTACTGATCGGCGCCGCGGTTGTCGGCGAACGATGCGATCACGATTTTGAAGTCGGGGTGACGCTGCAGTATGTCCGCCGCTTTATCCAGCAGCTGCTCCGATTCCGCGAGCAGGCGAGCGCTGTTGTAATCGTAATGGAATTTCAGCTGTTCAAGCTCGCGTTTGCCGGCTTCCTCTTCTGTAGTAAGCGGGCGGCGCGTAACGGTGCGGGGGCTGTTCGTGTTGACGATGGGCGTTGCGGGTGCGTAAGGGTCTTTTTCTCCTGCGGGGCGGTGAAGCACATCTTCCGGTGTGAGATGTTCCAGGCGGCCGATGTAATCATGGTCGGCGAAATAATAAATATCATCGAGGCCCATACCGCCTTTTTTGTTGGAAGCGAGATAACCTTCATAACCATTGTCTTTCAGCACCAGCCCGATATCGTCCGCGCTGGAATTGAACGGCGCTTTCATGTTCCCGGGAGTGCCCCATTGCGCCTTCTCTCCTTTTACGCGGTAGATGTCGTAGCCGCCGAGGCCGGGGTGACCTTTGGAAGAAAAATACAGGACGCCGTCTTCGTTGATGGTAGGGAAAGTTTCCGCGGCTGCGGTATTGATGTTACCGCCGCAGTTCACTGGCCCGCTCCAGTTGCCGTCCGCCTGTTTTTCGCAATACCACAAGTCAGACTGCCCAAAGCCGCCCGGCCTGTCCGATACAAAATACAGCACATCGCCTTCCCTGCTCAGCACCGCGTGGCTGGACGAATGTTCCGCCACGTTAATGCCCGGCAGCAAAACCATTTCGCTCCATTGGCCGTCCTTTTTGACCGACTGGTATAATTGCAGCCGGCGCACGCCGTTTACCGGGCCTTTGCCTGTAAACGGAACGCCTTTGCCCTGCAGGTTGATAGTGGCGTACAAGGTATCTTCGCCTTTGCTCATGCACACCGGGCCGATGTGGTAATCGAAATCGCCCAGCAGCTTTGGCGCGAGCTCTTCGAGGTACATCGTGGCGTTGCCGCTGGTGTATTGCCGGTAGGCGTAGGCTTTGTAAAAGGGATGCTGCGTGCGGAGGTCGGTCGGCGGGTTGTTTTCCACCCGGCCGTTAAGCACCAGCGTACGGTAACCGTTAGACATCAGCAGCAGGCCCTGTTGGATCACGCCGCTCACCAGGTCGGAGCCGGGCGTGTTCAGTTCTTTCACCGGCTGCAGCTGAACGGGCGCGGGTGCGCGAAGCCAGGCGGCCGCGCTGTCGCAGCTTTGCAGC
>JBQCFV010000704.1:0-3623 GCA_051958695.1 Chitinophaga sp.
CATGGGCACCGTGCTCGGCCGCATACAGGGCAAGCTTGCGCAGATCACCGAAGCCACGGTGCTCGCGCTGCCTTCGCCCACGTTGCGCGGGATGGGTACTTCCTCCGGTTTCTCTTACGTGCTGGAACAACGGAGCGGCAACGATATCGCGGAGTTCAACAAGGTGCTGCGCGACGTGCTGATCGCCGCCAACCAGCGCCCGGAGATCGCGCAGGCGTACGCTTTCTTTAGCGCCACCACACCGGAATTCAACGTGGAAGTAGACCGCGACCGCTGCAAACAGCTCGGCGTAGCGGTCAACGATGTGTTCAGCGCCATGCAAACCTTTCTCGGCGGTTTGTACGTGAACGATTTCACCCGCTTCGGGCGCAGCTTCCGCGTGGTGCTGCAGGCGGATACCGGGTACCGCAAAAACATCAACCAGCTGCAATTCTACCACGTACGCAACCAGAAGGGCGACATGGTGCCGCTGAGCAGCGTGAGCAAATACAAGCTGGGCGCGGGCGCCCCGGTGATCAACCACTTCAACCTTTACCGTTCCGTGGAGATAAGCGGCACCAGCAAACCCGGCTACAGCAGCGGCGACGCCATCAAGGCGATGGAAGAAGTGTCCGCGCAGGTGCTGCCTTCCAACTACAGCTACGACTGGAGCAATATTTCCCGGCAGGAGATCGAGGCGGGCAACAAAAGCACGCTGATCTTTATGCTGTCCATATTATTCGTATTCCTTTTGCTGACCGCCCTATACGAAAGTTGGTCTGTCCCATTTTCCGTACTGTTGGCCGTTCCGGTAGCCCTGTTCGGGTCTATCCTGGCGTTGTGGCTGTCCGGCCAGGCTAACAGCGTGTATTCCCAGATCGGTCTTATTACGCTGATCGGCCTCTCTGCCAAAAACGCGATCCTGATCGTGGAGTTCTGCAAGGAACGGGTGGACAGGGGCATGCCTTTGATACAAGCCACGCTGGAAGCGGTCGCGCTGCGTTTCAGGCCCATCCTGATGACGTCGTTCGCATTTATTCTCGGCGTACTTCCATTGGTGTTCGCGCATGGGGCCGGTGCGGCCTCGCGTGTGAATATCGGGTTTACCGTGGTGGGGGGAATGCTGGCGGCCACGCTGCTTGCCATTTTCTCCGTACCGGTGCTGTATGTGCTGATTACGAGGCTGGCATACGGTAAAAAGAAGCTGGCGCAGCTGGAGGAAGAAGGGAAAAACCGGCCGCCGGAAGAATTTTCCCAGCATTGAGGTGTAATGGCGCTGATAATTTTTTTGCGGGGCTGACCAGATAAATGGCCGGCCCCGATCTTTTAATTCCTTTCCTCTGCATTATCCCTGTCCCAGCCTGCGTCACGAAGCATCATATTCGTATAGGCGTCCGCCTGGATCAACTTTTGCAGTTCTTCTATCCTTTCTTTCATCACGTTGACGTATTGTTTGTCGTCGCGGTAAGCGGACAGTCCTTTGAGCGACTTTTCATCAAAACGGCGGAACATGCGCGCGGCGCGCTGGCTCTGGTAAGCCCGGTGGCCGAGCAGTTCCAGCACGTCGGAAGCCAGGCGCAGCGAAGTGTCTATGGTTTCGCGGTAGATGCGCAGCACGCCGTCGTTCATCAGGTCGAAGGCGTCGTGGTTGTCGGTGGCCCGTACCAGCATTTGCAGGTGCGGGAAATTCTTTTTGACGGCGGCCACCACTTCGCGGTTCTTGTCGGGCGTGGCCATAGCGATCACGATCACGCGCGCCTGCTCGGCGCCCGCCGATTTCAGAAGCTCGGTGCGGGAAGCGTCGCCGTAATAGACCTGCAGCCCCATTTTACGCAGCAGGTCCACCCGGTCCGAATCAAGATCGAGCACGGTGGTTTTTACGCCGCTGGCGCGCAGGAAACGGCCTACTACGGTGCCGAAGTGATCGAAGCCGGCGATGATCACGGGGTTCCTTTCGTCGATCTCGTCAGGCTCGCGGTCCGTTTGCTGAGCCGCGCAGCCAAAACGCGGCTGTATCCATTTTTCGAAAAGCAGCATCAGCAGCGGCGTGAGCGCCATTGTAATAGCCACTACCGCCATCATGCTGTTCACGATCTCTTTTTCGAGCAATGCGGCGCCGCCTGCGAAAGAAAACAGTACGAATGCGAACTCGCCTACCTGCGGCAAGGCGAAGGCGAACAGCAGGTTCTGCTCGCGGCTCAGCCTGAACACTTTTCCAAGGCCGAGCAATACCAGGAATTTAACCGCCATGATGCCGAATACCAGCAAGGTGATCAGCAAAGGATGCGAAAGAATAAGGGTAAAATCGATCGTAGCGCCTACGCCGATAAAAAACAGGCCGAGCAGCAAGCCTTTAAAAGGTTCGATATCGCTTTCCAGCTCGTGCCGGTATTCGCTATTCGCCAGCACCACACCGCCAAGGAACGCGCCCAGCGCGGGGCTCAGCCCCACCAGCGTCATCAGTACGGCGATAGCCACTACCAGCAGCAACGCCGAGGCGGTGAACAATTCGCGCAGGCGCGTGCGCGCCACGATATGCAGGATCGGTTTCACGACATACCGCCCGCCGATCACGATCACGGTCACCGCGCCCAGCACGATCAGCGTTCTCGCCCACGCGGGCTGCCCGGCAATGAGCGACGAGCTTTCTTCCTGCCCCGGCACCGCGGCGCCGGCCGGCGCCAGCAGCGGGAATATGGCAAGCATCGGTATCACGGCCACATCCTGGAACAATAACACGGAAAAAGCGCTCTGCCCCGCCGCGGAGCCCATCTGCCCTTTCTCCCCCAACATCTGCAACACAATAGCGGTAGACGATAAAGAAAGGATCATCCCGATCACTAGTGCTTCATTCCACGGCAAACCCGCCAGCATGGCGATGCCCGTTACCAGCAATGCGGTGACCGTTACCTGCAGGCCGCCAAGACCGAGTATCGGCGCGCGCAGCTTCCAGAGCAGCGAAGGCTCCAGCTCCAAACCTATCAGGAACAACATCATCACCACACCGAATTCCGCAAAATGCATCAGGTCTTCCCCGCCATGACCGATCAGGCCGAGCAACGCAGGCCCGATAATAACGCCGCCGATCAGGTAACCCAGCACGGAGCCGAGGTTCAGCTTTTTGGCAAGCGGTACAAACACTACCATGGTGGCGAGATACACCAGCGCCTCGTAAAAAAAGGATTCGTTCGTCATAGCCGGTTTATTTGGATGCTGAAATAATGGGCGGCAAAGCAATGAGACCGTTCAGTTCGGTCAGTTGCCTTGCTTTCTGCAGGTCGAGCTGGCCGGCCTGTATGGTTTGCAGCAGCGTGACGTACCGTTCCGCGTACTGGTCCAGCTGCTGGTCTGTAAGATGTGTGGTGCCGGGTACCACGAAAGGCGGCAGGTATTCCATACGGCAAAGCCTGGCGGACTGTTCGAACGGCAGCATGAATTGTTTGATAACGTGGCCGTGATGGCCTTCCGGACTGTAGGCGTTTTCGTTGCCGCCGGTGGAGACCGCCTGCAGCAGGTATTTGCCCTGTAGTGCGGTGCCGTCTTTTCCGTAAGCCCATCCATGCTCCAGCACGAGGTCCATCCACTGCTTGAGCAGCGCGGGGCCGCTGTACCAGTAAAACGGGTGCTGCAATACGATCACGTCA
>JBQCFV010000705.1:0-5722 GCA_051958695.1 Chitinophaga sp.
AAACCGTAAAAGGTACCGTTAAAGACGCGGCTACCGGAATGCCGCTCGCCGGCGCAACCATCGGCGTAAAAGGCGCGGCGCAAACCACCAGCTCGGACGATAACGGCGCTTTTACCATCACCGTGCCGGACAATGCCGCCAGCCTGATGGTCAGCTATGTGGGTTATGTTACCCAGGAAGTGCCCATCGCCGGCAAATCGACCGTTGAAGTATTGATGCGGACATTATCCACCGACCTCAGCCAGGTAGTAGTGGTGGGTTATGGTACGCAAAGCCGAAAAGATGTGACGGGCGCTACCAAAACCCTCAAAAGCGCCGAATTTAACAAAGGGATCATCAACGCGCCGCAGGAGCTGCTGCAAGGCAAAATGGCGGGCGTGAATGTAACCTCCGCCAGCGGCGAGCCCGGCGGCATGCTTGGCATCACCGTACGCGGCCCCGGCGGCGTTCGTACCGGTAACACGCCGTTATTTATCGTAGACGGTCTGCCGCTGGACAATTCCAGCACCGGTGGCGGCGACCCGCTCAACTTCCTCAACCCGCAGGACATTGAATCCATCGACGTATTAAAAGACGCCTCCGCCACGGCCATCTACGGCTCGCGCGGCGCCAACGGCGTGATCCTGATCACTACCCGCAAAGGCAAGGCCGGCGCTTCCAGCCTCGGCTTCTCCGCCGGCGTGGGCTTCTCTACCATGGCGCGCGCATTGCCCGTATATTCGGCGGACGAGTTCCGCAAACAGGTAGTGGCCATCGGCGGCGACCTGGACGACCAGGGCGCCAATACGGACTGGCAGAAAGAGATCTCCCGCACGGCCGTGACCCAGAACTACAATCTCAACCTCAGCGGCGGCGCCAACAAGCTCACATATTATGCCTCCTTTGGCATGCAAAAACAGCAGGGCGTGCTGAAGAATAACGACATGAACCGTTATTCCGGCCGCTTCAACGCCACGCAAAAGTTCTGGGACGATGCGCTGACCATCGAAGCCAACCTCGGCGTTGCCAATACCAAAAACGAACGCCCGAACATCGGCGGCCTGATCGGCGACGCCATCAGCAACAACCCGACCTACGCGGCGCGCGACGAGAACGGCAATCCTGCCAGCTACGCCACTTTCAGCAATCCGCTCAAAACGCTGGAGCTGGAAGACGATATCACCACCATCAACCGCGTCACCGGCAATATCAGCCCCTCGCTGCGCATCATCAAAGGCTTGGTGTACAAGCTGAATTTCGGCATCGACAATTCCAATTCCGTGCGCGACATCGTAAGCCGCCCCAGCGCCATTCCGCAGCGGGACGGCCGCCTCGAGACCTGGAATACTTACAACCGCAATACGCTCATCGAAAATTACCTCACGTATTCTTTCGAAAAAGCGCAGCACAACTTCTCCGCGCTGCTCGGTTATTCCTACCAGAAATTTTTCCTGCAGGGCCGCAACACGAGCATCAACAAATTCCCGATCGTGCCGGTAGATCCGATCTACAACCCCGGTCTCGGCCAGGAGCTGACGCTGGCAGCCAACAAGCCGGGCGGTTTTGCACTGGAGAACGAGCTGCAAAGCTATTTTGCAAGGATCAACTATGCGTACGATGACCGCTACCTGCTGACGGTGAACTTCCGCGCGGACGGTTCCTCCAAATTCGGTGAGAACAACAAATACGGTTACTTCCCCTCATTCTCTGCAGGATGGCGGATCAGCGAAGAAGCCTGGATGAAAGGCTCCGCCTTCAGCAACCTGAAACTGCGCGCCGGCTGGGGCATCACGGGCAACCAGGAGATCCCCTCGAAGATCACGCAGCAGCTGTATAACTCCACTGTATCCGCAGGCAGCAGCTATCCGTTGTATGTGAGCGGTCCTTACCCCGCGGGCACCACTTTCAATCGCTTCGCCAATCCTGACATTCAATGGGAGACCTCGAACCAGACCAATATCGGTATCGACTTCGGTTTCCTGAACGGCGGGCTGACGGGCTCCATCGACGCGTTCAGCAAGATATCCAGCAACATCCTGCTGGAAGTGATACCCGCCGATCCCGTGCAGCCGGCCACCACTTACTGGTCTAACGTAAAGGACATGGAGATCGTGAACCAGGGCATCGAGCTGGATCTTGAGTATACGCACAAAACCAGCCGCGACCTGACGTTGAACGTTGGCGGCAACATGACGCTGCTGCGCAACGAAGTGAAAAATTCACCCTACACGGTAATTCCTTCCGGCTCGGCTTCCGGCGCGGGGCTTACTTCCGCTACCATCAACGGGTATATCAACGGCGAATCGGTAGGTACGTTTTTCCTGAAAGAATGGCTGGGCTTTGATAAGGACGGCGAGAATATTTTCCGCGATGTGGACGGCGACGGTTCCGAATCGGACAACGACCGCGTGGTGATGGGTTCCGCTTTGCCGAAAGTGATGTACAGTTTTCACCTCGGCGCCAATTTCAAAGGCTTCGACCTGCTCGCCAATTTTAATGGTATGTCCGGCAACAAGGCATACGACAACACCGCGAACGAAAGTTTCTTCAAACAAAACCTTGCAAAAAGCCGGAACACCACCCCCGAAGCGATCAAATACCCTGAGGAATCCATCGGCAACCCGGCGCCCGTCAGCTCGCGTTACCTGAAGAACGGTTCGTACCTGCGCATGAACAACCTCACGCTGGGTTACAACTTCAACACCCGCGCGCTGGGCATCAGCAAATACGCTTCCATGCTGCGGCTTTCCGTTACCGGTCAAAACCTGTTCGTGATCACCCAATACAACGGGTACGATCCGGAAGTGAATACGGACCGAACGATCAACGGCGTATCGTCTTACGGTATCGACTGGCTGAGCTATCCGAAAGCGAAGTCCATCATTTTCAACTTAAATGTTTCATTTTAATATCCCGGATCATGAATAAGAAAATATTATCACTGTTGCTGGGCCTTTTGATAACCGCAGGTTGTACGAAGCTGGACGAAAAAATCCTGGATGAAACTTCTTCCACCGGCGCCACCGAAAAACAGATCGCGGAAGGCCTGATCGCACCGGTATACGCCAAGCTGCCGGACATTTTCCTCCACACCACCTATTTCGCGCTGCAGGAGATCTCCACGGACGAGGCCATCCTGCCATACCGCGGCGGCACGGACTGGGGCGACAACGGCATCTACATTTCCCTTCACCGGCACGAAACCACGAGCAGCGACCCGAACGTGCGCAATACCTGGAACCACATCGTCCTCGGCATTTCCCGCGCCGTGACCGCCATGCACGAGCTGCCAAAAAATAACGACGCCAGCGCAAAGCTGTTCCTCGCGGAAGCGCGCGGCATGAAGGCATATTACTGCATGCTCACGATGGACCTGTTTGGCGTGGTGTTTAAAAAGGAAGATCCCTCCGAAACCTCGGTTATCCTCCGCGGCCAGGAAGCGCTCGATTACCTCGTTTCCGAATTTGAAGCGGTAGAACCCTTGCTGGAAAACAATACCGGCCCTGGCAGGCTGTCCAAAGCCGCCGTCTGGGGATTGCTGGCCCGCCTGCATCTCAACGCCGCCGTGTACCGCGACCGTTACGCGGCGTCCTTCACATTCGACAAAGCGGATATGGACAAAGCGGTGGAATATTGCGACAAGATCATCAACAGTCCCAATTATACCTTGTCGCCGAGTTATTTCGCGCTGTTTGACGATGAGAACCATACGAATAAGGAATTGATCTTTGCGGTAGACCAGCGCGCCGATCTGAACGGGCATAACCGCATGGCGTATTTCTCGCTGTCCGGCGACCAGTTCCCGCTGCCGGCCTATGTAGGCGCCAACGGTACGGACGGGCCCGGTATCACTTCCGACTTTTACCGCAGCTGGGTGAATGCTTACGCACCGGTAGATCCCGCCGATGCGGACCCGCGTTTTTATAAGGAGAACATGAGCATCTACTCGCATCCTGCGGACAGCTGCGTGGCAGCCGACCAGTTCGACACCAACCGCGGCATCCTGCGCGGGCAGCAATACGGTCTCATCCGCAAAAGCGGCGCGTTCGTAAAATGCGCCGACGGCAAAATGAAGGTAGGCCCGCTGTTCTACGACACGCGCAGCAGACCCACCATGGCCGTAAATTTCACCGAACAGTGCGACTTCACCGTAGCAGGCAGCAATTACAACACCGGCTTCAGGGTATCGAAATATGAGTTCAGCAAAACCTCCGTCAGCGGCCGCAATTTCGGCGAGCACGACATTGTGATACTGCGCCTGGCGGATGCATACCTGATGCGCGCCGAAGCAAAGCTGAGAAGGGGAGATCCCGCCGCTACCGCGCTGGCCGACGTGAATTTTGTGAGAGCGTCAAGGACCGCGTCCACACCCGCCGCTCCGCTCACATCCATCAATCTCGACCTGCTGTTCCGTGAAAGAGGTTTTGAGTTCTACTGGGAATGCCAGCGCCGTACGGACATGATCCGCTTTGGCAAATACGAAGGCACCTGGACGGAAAAAGATAATACGGATAAGGACAAACGCATTTTCCCCATCCCGCAAACCGCGATAGACGGGGCATCCATCATTCCCGGGTATCTCGTGCAGAACCAGGGATATTAGTGCATCAACCAATATTTAATCACACGGGCGTGCAGCTGCAAAAGCTGTACGCCCTTTTTTGTTGCTGACCGGCGCCTAATACGGATCGGCGCCCGCAGATTGCAAATGACGGCTGATCTCGCCAAAGAGTATTTTTTTGTCGAAAGGTTTGGTAACGATGGCGGATGCGCCGGCTTCGAGCAACTCGTCCTTATTATCCAGCTTGCCCGTGACGATGATCACCGGCACGTCGCGGAACTCCGAACGGCTGCGGATGTAGCGCAGCGTGTGCAGGCCGTTCATTTCCGGCATCTGCCCGTCCAGCAGGATGCAGTCCGGCAGGATGTTGCACTGGTCAAGCGTTTCGATCAGCTGCCGGCCGTTGATGCTGCCGGACACGGTGCAGCCGAAAGATAGCAGCAGGTCTGACAGCAGGCGGTGATTCAGCAGATCGTCCTCCGCGAAAAGCACCAATGAATCGTATAGCCGGTACCGGTAGTGGTCGTGCTCTTCCGGCAGGTTGCAGGGGTGACCGGCCTTGAGCGGCAGCTTTACGGTGAAGGTGGTTTCGCGCGCGCTGCTTTTTACATGACAGGCGCCGTTAAACCTGTCCACGATGTTCTTCACGATATATAAACCCAGTCCGGAACCTTCCTGGTGGCCGGTTTTGGCGGTGTAGAACTTTTCGAAAAGATGTTTCAGCTTCTCACCCGCAATCTGCGGACACTGATTGCTGACGGATATGCGGAAAAATGTGTCGTCAACCAGCACCTTCATCGTAAGCCCGCTGTTTTCGTCCGCATATTTAACGGCGTTGGACAGCAGGTTGGTGATCACGACGCCCAGCTGGTAGCTGTCGCTGACGATGATAGGCGGTATGCCCTTGTCGATGTCCACCTGGATGCTAACGCCTTTCAGCCGCGCCTTGATGCGGTGGATGCCCACGAGATTGTTGAGGAAGGGACGGATATGAAAGGTCTGGTTTTTCAGCTGCTCCATGTTCCCGCTTTCGATCTCGCCCATGCTCAATACGTTGTTCACGATGTTGTTCATGCTTGCGTTGATAATGCCCAGCTGCTCGATGTACGGGCGGATGCGTTCCAGGTCGGGGTTTTCCTTCGCGTCGTTTTTTAGCAGCTCCAGCAGGATGGAATTGGCGGT
>JBQCFV010000706.1:0-2764 GCA_051958695.1 Chitinophaga sp.
AGATTTCGCGGCCGATGGCCTGCGCGATAAGAACGGACAGGTGTTTAAAGAGAACGTTGATTCTTTGTCAGGCTACCTCTCCCGCCTGTTTGGCGACCGCACCACAGCGGAGTACAAACAGCTGCTGCGGGAAGGGTATAAAAGCAAGGACCGTTACTTTCTGCTGAAACGTAACGTGCCCTTTAACCAGTACCAGGAGCTGCGCACCTTTCCCATGTTCCGGCTGGGGCCCAACAAAGGCGGGCTGATAGCAGAAACCCGCAACAAACGCATTAACCCCTTTAAGCTGCTGGCCAACAGAACCATTGGCCTGTCAAGGGAAAATGCCCAGAACGTAGGCCTGGAAAGAACTTACGACGACAACCTCAGCGGCGTTACCGGCAAACGCCTTATGCGCCGCATCGCCGGCGGCACCTATATGCCCGTGGAAGGCTACGATATCGAACCGGAGAACGGCAAAGACATCATCACCACGCTGGACGTGAACATGCAGGACATCGCGGAGAACGCGCTCATGAACATGATGGTGACCAATGAAGCAGAGCACGGCACCTGCATCCTCCTGGAAGTAAAGACCGGCAAAGTGAAGGCCATCGCCAATCTCGGCCGCCAGAAAGACGGCAGCTACTGGGAAGACCAGAACTACGCCCTTCACGTGGGCGAGCCCGGCTCCACCTTCAAGCTGGCCACCATGCTCGCTTTGCTGGAAGACGGGTACGTAACGCCCAATTCGATGGTAGACCTCAATTACGGCCGCTGGCCGATCAACCGCCGCGTGGTGTACGATTCCGAGCCGCACCACTTCACCACCGTCACCGTCAAAAAAGCATTCGAGCGCAGCTCCAACGTAGGCATGGCCAAGCTGGCGTATCAATATTATTCCAAAGACCCGGACGCGTTTTCCGCGCATCTTAAAAAGCTGCACCTGGACGAGCCTACAGGCATCGACCTCGTGGGCGAAGGCACCCCGCGCATCAAAACCACGGAAAACAAAAGCTGGAGCGCCGTAACCCTGCCCTGGATGGCATTCGGCTACGAAGTGCTGCAAAGCCCGCTGCAAACCGCCATGCTGTACAACGCCGTGGCGAACGACGGGAAAATGATGAAGCCTTACCTCGTGAACAGCATCATGGAATACGGCGAACCGGTGAAACAATTCGAACCGGTAGTGGTGATGGACAGCATTTGCTCATCCCGCACCCTCCACCAGCTGCAGGACATGCTCGAAGGCGTGGTGCTGAACGGCACCGCTTCCAAGCTGCAAACGCCTTACTACCGCATCGCCGGTAAAACGGGCACCGCGCTGGTGGCCAACGGCAACCGCGGTTATGCGGACAAGATCTACCAGTCGTCCTTCGCGGGTTATTTCCCGGCGGACGATCCGCAATACACCTGCGTGGTGGTGATCAAGAACAAACCGCACGCGGCCAAGTTCTACGGCGGCTCCGTGGCTGGCCCGGTGTTCCGCGAAGTGTCGGACAAATTATACGCGCTGGCCGTGCAAAAACCGCTGCCGGTGCAGGAAGCCCGCGGTCTTGATACGCTCATGGCCATCAAGAACGGCAAAGGCAGCGAGTGGCGCAGCGTTGCGGCCGCGCTGGACCTTCCCTGGCAGGGCAATCTTTCCGGTTCCAGCAACTGGGTGAGCGGTTCGGTAGAAAGCGGCAAGCTGCATTTCGAGCCGGTCAAAAATGCGGCGGGCACCGTGCCGGATGTAAAAGGCATGGGGCTGAAAGACGCGCTTTACCTGCTGGAGAACGCAGGTCTCCGCGTAGTGATCAAAGGCGCGGGCAAAGTAACCGCCCAATCGCTGCCGGGAGGCGCCACGATAGGGAAAGAACAAACGATCGTGATTGAATTGAGTTGATAGGATGAGGTCGCAAGACCCCATTTACACAAATAAAAGACGAACAAGAAGTAATGAGGTCGCAAGACCCCATTAGGCAAATAAAAAAGACAGATATGAAGTAATGAGGTCGAAGACCCCATTACGCAAATAAAAAGACGAACAAGAAGTAATGAGGTCGCAAGACCCCATTACACCAATAAAAAAGACAGATAAGAAGTAATGAAAACGCTGCGGGACATATTATATAATGTAAACATCGGGCAGGTGCTCGGCAATAACGACATTGCCGTTCACGCCCTGCATATCGATTCCCGGCAGGTAAAGCCGGGCGATGTTTTCATTGCCATCCGCGGCCTCGCGGCAGACGGCCACGACTTCATTTCCAAAGCCATTACCCAGGGCGCGGCCGCCATCGTCTGCGAAACCGTTCCCTCTACCACTTCGCCGGACGTATGTTACGTGCAGGTGCCCAACAGTCACCAGGCGGCAGGCGTGCTGGCAGGCAACTTCTACGACAATCCTTCACATCAGCTGAAGCTGGTGGGCGTAACCGGTACCAACGGCAAAACCACCATCGCCACGCTGCTGTTCAGGCTGTTCACCCGCCTTGGCCATACCTGCGGGCTGCTAAGCACCGTGCAGAACCAGATCGGCGAACGCATCGTTCCTGCTACGCATACCACCCCCGACCCCATTCACCTGAACGCCCTGCTGGCGGACATGGTGGCGCAGGGCTGCGATTACGCCTTTATGGAAGTAAGCTCCCACGCCGTGCACCAGCAAAGGATCGCGGGATTGAAATTCGCGGGCGGCGTGTTTTCCAACATCACCCACGACCATCTCGATTATCATAAAACGTTCGACGAATACATCCGGGTGAAAAAAGCGTTTTTCGACGGGCTGCCCGCCGGCGCC